>JBBKWW010000228.1:0-3196 GCA_037969155.1 Moraxellaceae bacterium | reverse complement strand
ATGGCAGTCAAGTCGAGGAACACCCGTCATGAACGCTCCTGCCATTACTCTTAGTGATCAAGCTGCCCAAAAAATTCGCCTATTACGCCAAGGCGAAGGCAGTAATGATCTATTGCTGCGCGTGTATGTGACTGGTGGAGGATGCTCTGGATTTTCATACGGCTTCAGTTTTGCCGAAGCTGCCAATGACGACGATGCGCGTTTTGACAATGGTGATGTCGCAATGGTCGTTGATTCGCTGAGCTATCAGTATTTGGTCGGTTCAGAAGTGGATTATATCGAGGGCTTAGAAGGCTCTCGCTTTGTCGTTAAAAATCCAAATGCCACGACAACTTGTGGTTGTGGCTCATCATTTTCGATCTGATCTGTATTTGATGCTGTCTAATCTGACAGGACAATTGACCGTCTGTCCTGTAGAACGTAGCACTCAATTTTTTCGGCAAGCAGACCAAAAGCTGCGGTCTTGAGATCGTGGAGGCACTGACAGTGCCTGACCCTTTGTATTCCTTGAAAGGTTGTTGAAAGGTTGTCATTAGGCGTTAGCTTTGTACAATCAGCAACGACCTGAGCACGAGTCACTTCAGGTTAAGCCGAATAGACTGCACCCAATACTCGCCCGCCTAGCGCCCCTGTGACGCGCGGCAGGTTACCTGCTTGCTGCTGTAAGCGCTGTTGAGCCAGCCAAGCAAAGGCAGCTGCCTCAACCCACGTCGGTGCCAAGCCAAGGTGCGCGGTGCTATACAGTGACCAGTTCGGTAGCAAACCCGCCAAATCGCGCCAAAGCGTCTGATTATATGCCCCGCCACCGCAGATATATAGCTCACCACGGGTTAAGCCCGTTTGTCGAATCGAATCAGCAACAGATTGTGCTGTGAAACGTACCAAGGTTGCTTGGACATCCATGGGCTGAAGCGATGTGGTGAGCGCCGCCATCTGTTGCTGTAACCATGTTAAATGAAAGTCTTCGCGCCCCGTGCTTTTCGGCGCAGGCTGTCCGAAATAAGCATGTGTCAAGAGTTGTGAGAGTAATGCAGCATCCACCACGCCTTGCGCCGCCCAGGCACCATCTTGATCAAAAGGTTGTGCTGTATGCAACTGACACCACGCATCGAGCAGCAAATTTGCAGGCCCCGTATCAAACCCATACACAGCATTGGGCTGACCCGCAGGTAATACACTAATATTGGCAATGCCCCCTAGATTTAAAATCACCCGATCAAGAATCGGATCTTGAAAGACTGCTTGATGAAATGCGGGAACAAGCGGCGCGCCTTGTCCACCAGCGGCCAGATCACGCCGCCGAAAATCGGCCACCACGCTGAGTCCTGTCAGCTCAGCAATCAAGTTTGGATCGCCGATTTGTAGACTAAATCCGGCTTCAGGCCGATGCCGAATAGTCTGACCATGACTGCCAATCGCCACAATCTCGTCGCGTTCTAGTCTAAATTGTTTGATCAACTGGTTAATGCCCGCCGCCACCACACGCGCATAGGCCACCTCAGCACGCCCCATTTTTTCGATTTCATTGTCACCCGCTTGTGTCAGCTCAAGTAGGCTTTGCCGTAGATCCGTTGGAAAGTCCACACTCCACTGAGCATGTAACTGTAAAGGTGCAAATGATACAGCAACCAAATCAATGCCATCTAAACTCGTGCCAGACATCACCCCGATATACAGTTGCACCATGATTGATCCCTGCAAATGCTTGTCAAAAACGCTAGTATATCGTGCAATCTGAGTCGAAAGTTTTTGGGATTGTCATGACTGTTTTTTTACCTGCTGAGCAGCAGCTTGCACTGATTGAACGTGGGACTGCCGAGATTATTTCTCGTGAGGACTTGCTGAAAAAATTACAAGAAAATCGACCACTACGGATTAAGGCTGGCTTTGATCCAACTGCACCTGATCTACATTTGGGTCATACCGTCCTGATCAATAAGCTGCGGATCTTTCAAGAGCTCGGTCATGAGGTGTACTTTCTGATTGGTGATTACACCGGCATGATTGGTGATCCGACGGGCAAAAGTGCCACTCGGCCACCGTTGACCCGTGAGCAAGTCAAAGAAAACGCCAAAAGCTATCAAGAGCAAGTGTTTAAAATTCTTGATCCTGCGAGAACCAAAGTCGTGTTTAACAGCGAATGGTTTGACCAAATGTCGGCTGCCGACATGATTCGGCTCGCCAGCCAGCAAACCGTCTCACGTATGATGGAGCGTAATGACTTTAGTAAGCGCTTTAAAGACGAACAACCAATTGCGATTCACGAGTTTTTGTACCCACTCGTGCAAGGCTACGACTCAGTCGCGCTCAAAGCCGATGTCGAACTCGGCGGTACAGATCAAACCTTTAATCTACTGATGGGGCGTACCTTACAATCACGCTATGAGCAAGCGCCACAAGTCTGTATCACCGTACCGATCCTCGAAGGCTTAGACGGCGTGCAAAAAATGTCGAAGTCCCTCGGCAACTATATAGGGGTGCATGACAATGCAGGCAGCATGTACCAAAAAATTCTCTCCATGCCAGATAGTTTGATTCCACGCTATTTTGAGCTACTCAGCTTCCGTAGCATCAGTGAGGTGAATGACCTATTTCAGCAGATGCAAGACGGTCGCAATCCACAAGAGATTAAACGTGAACTCGCGCTAGAGCTGATTGAGCGCTTTCATGATGCAGATGCTGCTGCCAATGCCCACAAAAGTGCAGGCAATCGTATTCTAGATGGCGAGCTGCCAGAAGACATTCCAGAAATGACCCTGACCCTCGAAGGCCAAGAGCAACTGTTTATCAGTAGTGTGTTGAGTCGAGCAGGCTTAACCAAGAACGCCGCACAAGCCAAAGACGCCCTTGCACGGGGTGCGGTTAAAGTCGACGGCCAAGTGATTGATGCCAGCTATACCTTGCGTGAGGGGGCTAATCTGATCATTCAAGCGGGTAAAAAAGCCATTGCACGCGTGTTAGTTGTTGCCTAAGCACTCAATCAAGCATGATGAACCGCAAGAGAGGGGGGAGACTCCTCTCTTGATGACATCTCAACGCACTCAATCGTTAAGCCATCTAAACCTTTAATCGCAATTTTGCCTAAAAATCATCCAAAACGGCATATAAACAGTGGATTACGGTTATATTTTAATCGCTCAGCAGTTATTTTCGATTTTTTATTAAAAAGGTATTGACGTACCCTGAGAAATCTATA
>JBBKWW010000227.1:0-4019 GCA_037969155.1 Moraxellaceae bacterium | reverse complement strand
ATCGGAGCGGCTTTTTTTCGGCTCAATGAGACTAGTGACCGCCACCATTAATGGCCTTGGTCATGTCTTCTACCACTTTTTTGGCATCACCGAACACCATCATGGTTTTATCCAGATAGAACAATGAATTGTCTAGGCCGGCATAACCCGTCGACATGGAGCGTTTAATCACCATCACGGTTTGCGCTTTATAGGCTTCTAGAATCGGCATGCCATAAATCGGCGAGCTAGCATCATCTTTGGCGGCAGGGTTGACCACGTCGTTTGCACCAATGATCAGCACCACGTCAGTCCCCGCAAAGTCCGAGTTGATTTCATCCATTTCCAGAATGTCGTCATACGGTACGTCCGCTTCCGCCAGCAATACGTTCATGTGACCCGGCATACGACCTGCCACAGGGTGAATCGCAAAGCGCACGGTCACACCTGATGCTTTGAGCGTGTTATACAGCTCTTTTACCGCATTCTGAGCGCGACCTTGTGCCATACCATAACCCGGCACAATCACCACGCTATCGGCATTGGACATCAAGAAGCCCGCATCATCTGCTGAACCAGAGCGATAGTTCTTCGGTGTATCATCGACTTCGCCAGCAGCGCCCGCTGTGGCAGTAATACCACCAAACAACACGTTAAGAATTGAACGGTTCATCGCCTTACACATGATGTAAGACAAAATCGCACCTGATGAACCGACGAGTGAGCCCGCCACGATCAGCATGTTGTTTTCTAGGGTAAAACCAATACCAGCAGCCGCCCAACCCGAAAACGAGTTCAGCAATGACACCACCACTGGCATATCGCCACCACCAACCGGTGCAATCCACATCCAACCCAGCGCCAATGCCAATGCCGTCATCGCCCAGAACATGGCCATATTGCCAGTCATGAAATAGATGCCGCCACAGATCAGCATGGCCAAAAACAATGAGGCTTGCACAGGCTTAACCCAGCCGCCTTTTAGCGTTTTTGCCCATGATTTAGCCGCCAGCTTGCCATACGCAAACACGGACGCGGTAAAGGTAATCGCGCCGACAAAACAGCCAACAAACAGTTCAAACTGATGAACCTTGGTCATGGCGTGAAAATTAACACCCGCCGCTGTCATCGCAGCAGCATCTTGCGCGAACATAGCGGCCAGTTGGTTGTTGTGCAATACGGCTGTCACCGCAATCAATACCGCAGACAAACCCACCAATGAGTGCATCAAGGCCACAGTTTCTGGCATTTGGGTCATCGGCACAGCCCGCGCACGGGTCATCCCGACCACCGCCCCAGCCGCCATTGCCGCTAGGATCATCCAAACCACAGGCCCTTCGGCCACAAAAAACGTGGTCAGCACGGCAATCACCATGGCAGCCATGCCGTAACGGTTACCGGTAATCGCTGTCTTTGGACTGGACAAGCCCCGCAAAGTCAGGATAAAGAGAATCGCGCCAATCAAATAAAACCAGTCGGCGTTTGCACGAATAAATTCCATTAATTAGACCTCTTTTTTCTTTTTCGGCTTAAACATTTCCAGCATCCGCCCCGTGACCGCAAAGCCACCGAAGATATTGATACTGGCCAAAAACACCGCAATCGCACCCAATACACTGATGGTGTTAATGCTTTGGAACGTCACGCTACCGTCAACGCCTAGCACGGGTAAAGCGACGGTTTGAATCATCGCACCAACCACCACAATACTAGACAACGCATTGGTGACGGCCATCAGCGGGGTATGCAATGCAGGCGTAACGCCCCATACCACATAGTAACCGACGAAGATCGCAAGGACAAAAATCGTAATTGTTTCAACCATGACTAATCCCCTCAGGCTTTTTTCGGTGGGAACAACAATTGACCACCTTGGGTGATCAACAGGGCTTTTTGGATGTCGTCTTCGTTATTGATGGCTAAGTTGCCATCTTTATCAAACAAAGTCGCGACGAAGTTATACACGTTGTTGGCATACAGTGCGGATGACTGCGCGGCCAATGTCGCTGGAATATTCGGCGTACCAATGATTTTTACACCATTGGCAGTCGTCACCACTTCACCGACGACGGATCCTTCGACGTTACCGCCAGTTTCAACCGCCATGTCCAAAATCACTGAACCAGGCTTCATTTTAGCAATGGTTTCAGCTTTAATCAGACGTGGTGCATTGCGACCCGGAATCAATGCGGTGGTAATCACGATATCGGCGTTTGAAACGGCCTTATCGACGATCACCGCTTGATCAGCAATATATTGCGCACCAGGCATCCACGCATAACCACTGGCGGCGGCTTTTTTGGCATTATCTTTTTCTTCGTCAGACATTGGCACATCGAGCCATTTGCCGCCGAGTGACTCGACCTGATCACGCGCAGTTGGGCGCAAGTCAGTGGCTTCAACCACCGCACCGAGACGTTTGGCGGTCGCAATCGCTTGCAAACCTGCCACACCAACCCCCATGATCACCACACGAGCGGGCTTCACCGTACCCGCTGATGTCATGAACATTGGGAATGGACGTTGATATTCGTTGGCGGCCAGCAGAACCGATTTATAACCGGCCAAGTTAGACTGTGAGGACAACACGTCCATATTTTGCGCACGCGACAAGGTGCGTGGTAGCAATTCTAGGGCGTAGGCGGACACTTGCTGAGTGGCAAAGCGCTCCAGTTCTGGATTGCGGTAGGGATCAAACATCGCCACCACAATCGCATTGGCATCAAGCTGACTAATTTCGTCACCTTGTGGCGCACGGACTTTCAAAACAATCTGACTGCCGCTATAGGCATTGTCGGTGATTTTGCCACCCACTTGCTCATACGCACTGTCAATATAAGAGGCGTGTGTGCCAGCACCCCGCTGAATCACCACAGTGTGACCAGCAGCGGTCAGTTTTTTGACCGTTTCAGGTGTCGCCGCAACACGGGTTTCGCCCGCGATGGTTTCGGCTGGAATTCCGATCTGCATGAGTTGTCCTCAAGCTAGTGTTTCGTCTGAAAAAGCCCCGTGATACAGGACTCTCCCCCAGTGTGACCCTATAAAAGGTGGGTGATTGTACTCGAAAAGCACTACTATTTTGCCAGTGAATACCAATAATTTTTTAAAATTTTGCCGAAAATCGCGACTGCGTGGTTCATTTTGAGCGTTTTGGCCAACTTGACAGGCATTGATGTCAGCGACAGACTAGCGCTCTTTCACGCGTACTGCTCTGCTATGCCCCATACACGGTTTTATACACTGCTCGGCGCGATCTTTGTGTTGCTCTCGGCAATACTGTTTGCCATCAAAGCGATTTTGATCAAATACAGCTACGGTCTTGATCCGTCATTAGATGGTGTCAGCCTGCTCGCCCTACGCATGGCCAGCGCGTTGCCGTTTTTTATGCTGATTGCCGTCTTTGCACCGCGTAGCGCTCGAAAGACCACTCGCCATGATTGGGGCTTGTTATTGATTGCGGGTTTGGTTGGTTACTATCTTGCCAGTATCTTAGACTTTGTTGGTTTAGAGTATATTTCAGCCTCGTTGGAACGGATTATTTTATTCTTGTACCCGACACTAACCGTGCTGATGACTGCGGCGATTTACCGCCAACCGATTTCGGGACACACGTGGCTGGCGATGCTATTGAGCTACGGAGGAACGCTGGTGGTCATGCTGGGTGAAGGCTGGCACGCGTTGATTGGTGACGGCATCCTGTGGGGCAGTGCATTGGTGTTTGCGGGTGCGGTGGCGTATGCCAGTTATTTGGTGATGACTCCGACCTTAATGCAGCGCTTTGGCAGTTGGCGCTTTACTGGCCTCGCCATGAGTGTCGCTTGTATCGCGGCGATTGTGCATTTTGTGCTGGTCACTCCTGCTCCGATAGCCGTGCTACAAGGGTTTTCTGGTCAAGTGATCTGGCTTGGTGTGGCGCTAGGCTTTTTTTCGACGGTACTGCCCGCTACGTTGCTCATGCAAGGCATTCAGCGGATTGGTGCAGCACAAGCCGCATTGATCAGTGCTG
Organism: Moraxellaceae bacterium; assembly: GCA_037969155.1. Lineage (GTDB taxonomy): Bacteria > Pseudomonadota > Gammaproteobacteria > Pseudomonadales > Moraxellaceae > JAYXXU01. The sequence continues at coordinate 34 of JBBKWW010000227.1, read as the reverse complement.
GAGGTCCGATACTGACGATTCTGCTGGCGGTGGC
>JBBKWW010000226.1:0-19301 GCA_037969155.1 Moraxellaceae bacterium | reverse complement strand
TAGCCCCATTCTTTGAAGGCACCTTCGGTGTACTTCATGATGTTGCCTTTGTGCACTAACGTGACTGAAGGCTTGTCATTGTCGATGGCAAACTGAATGGCTTTACGTACTAGACGCTGTGAACCTTCTTTCGAGACTGGCTTGATGCCAATACCGCAGCCCTGATCAAAGCGGATTTTGGTCACGCCCATTTCTTCTTTCAAGAACTTGATGACTTTAATCGCTTCTGGCGAATCAGCTTTCCACTCGATCCCTGCATAGATGTCTTCCGAATTTTCACGGAAAATCACCATGTCGGTCAGTTCAGGATGATGCACTGGACTCGGCACACCTTCAAACCAACGCACGGGACGCACACACACGTATAAGTCTAGCTCTTGGCGCATGGCGACGTTCAGTGAGCGCATACCGCCACCGACAGGGGTGGTCAGTGGGCCTTTAATACTGATGATATATTCACGCAATGCTTCAAAGGTTTCTTCTGGCATGTACGTGCCGTAGATTTTATCCGCTTTTTCGCCGCAGTACACTTCCATCCATACGATGGCGCGTTTGCCGCTATAGGCCTTGAGAACGGCCGCATCCACCACTTGGCGCATCACGGGTGTAATATCAACACCAATTCCATCACCTTCGATAAACGGAATGATCGGATGATTGGGGACGTTCAGCGATAGGTCGGCATTTACGGTGATTTTGTCGCCATCGGCCGGAACCACGATCTTCTGATAACCCATTGTACAGGTGCTCCCTTTTTGTATGTGCAAGACGTTTAACTGCTGCGGCCTTTCGTTCAGAAAAACCAACAACCTCCTGCCTATGGTAAACAATATTACGGCACTGCGTGATTTAGATACCAAATACATGTATTTTTACACATGATGCTCAAGCGAAGTGACCCGCCATATGCCGAATGTGCTGTTGTTTAATAAGCCTTATGATGTACTGACTCAGTTTAGGCCAGAAGGCGACCGACTGACCCTCGGTGACTTTATTCAAGACAAGAGCTTACGCGTTGCAGGGCGTTTAGATCGTGACTCTGAAGGCTTATTATTGCTGACCGATGATGGCCAACTCAACGCGCAACTGACGAATCCGCACCACAAGCAAGAAAAAATCTATTGGGTACAAGTCGAAGGTATACCAAGCCCAGAACACCTCGAACAACTGCGCCAAGGAGTACTGCTCAAAGATGGCATGACCCGTCCTGCTCGCGCTCAGGTTCTCCCTGAACCAGACTTGTGGCCACGCCAGCCACCCATTCGGACTCGACTCAGCATTCCAACCACGTGGCTCGAAATCGCAATTCGTGAAGGGCGCAATCGACAGGTACGGCGAATGACAGCGGCGATTGGACATCCAACCTTGCGCTTAGTACGTGTGGCGATTGGTGACTATCATCTCGGTACATTACAACCCAGTGAATCACGGCGCTTACAGGTCGCGGCGGCTCACCCACTCACAGGCACAACGTCTCAACGTGGATCGAAGCCTTCTGAGTCGGATAACTCAGACGACTCATTCGATGCGACGCTAACCACCCGTCGTGGTGATTGCGACAAAGCATCACGAAACCGCTCACGCAACAAACGGCGCATTAATTTGCCCATCATGCCGCGCGGTAAATGATCCACGAAGACGATTTTGTCCGGCAGTTGGATTTTTTTTAATTGCGCATCGAGATGATGTTGTAGTTTTTCACAGGTTAAGCCTGCTTTTGCGACCACAAACAATTGGATAGGCTTGGCTAGATCTTGTTGATCTTGAATAGCGACGCAGTCAATCACATCTTCATGGCTGGTGGCGGCTTGCTCTACTTCTTGTGGAAAGACAATTTGATTTTGCACCCAGAATACGTCTTTTTGTCGCTCTAATACGGTGAGATAGCCATCCTCAGACAACGATACAATATCGCCCGTTTTAAGCCAGCCATCCGGTGTGATCATTTGTAAGGTTGCACCAGGATGCTGCCAATAGCCGCGCATGACCTGTGGTCCGCGTACCCACAATTCACCGGCCTGATTAAAACCTGCGGCTTTTCCACCTTGCTGTAACGAGGCAATACGCACTTCAGTTTCAGGCAAAATCACGCCAGCCGACCCGATGCGAATCCGATCTGGCGGACTTAACGCAATCAATGGCGAGGTCTCGCTCATGCCATAACCTTCGCAAATATACAGTCCAGTTCGCGTGTGCCACGCCTGCTGTAAATGACGGCTGACGGGGCTGCCACCACATAAATATGCGCTGATCCCTAATGCGTTAAAATCAACATCACTACGTAATAAATGCTCATAAATAAACGGCAATGCAAACAGCAGATTAAGTCGATGACGCTGTAGTATTTTGGGCTGATCTAGTAAATCTTGGGTACTGCTCAGCACAGCATGGCCTTGGGTCGCTAGCAACATCAGCACTGAACCCAAGCCCAGAATATGCTGCATCAATACCGGACATAATCCAGTCTGTCCCTCTAACAAAGAGGGCCCCATGACATGCTGTGCCTGCTGGATGTTTGCCAGCAGATTGCCATGCGTCAGCGTTGCGCCTTTGGGTCGTGCTGACGCACCACTGGTATACTGAATCAGTGCAGGGTCGCTCATTTTGAGCTGTGGCCACTCCAAAACAGGCGTGGCACGACTGAGAATTTTACTGAGCCGCGTCTGTGCCACAATCCGTGGACTGGCGCGAAATGCCGCGCGGAGGCGACGCGGTGACATGAGTCGCGACAGGCGTCGAACCAGTCCGGAATAGTCATCTTGTGTGGTGGTCACCACATGCCGAAGACTGGTTTGTAACAGCATCGGTTGCGTGCGCTCAACAATATTTGGCAAGGTTAAGAGTAGCTTGCTACCAGAGTCTTGCAACTGATAGATCAACTGTTCATCGTCGTTGATCAAGCCCATGTTAACCACAACCAGATCGGCCAGCCATGCGGCATACACTGCCACCACATAGCTCAGGCTATTGGGCAAATAAATCGCCACCCGATCACCGGCCTTTAGCTCTGCCTCTTGGCGCATCCACGCTGCCAATAATTGTATACTGTCCCAGAGCACTCGATAGCTGAGCGTATGTTTTAAGATGCTCACAGCGGGCTGCTCTGGGCAAGTTTGTACCGCATGCAACAACAATTCTAATAGATGAGACTGATAGTTAATCGCCACACCACGACTGCGATATAGCGTCTGATGGTTCTGTCTCATCTCAATTAAACCAGCTAATGGCTCGTCGTCTGCACGCATGATACGACCTCTGTTCGGATTTTTTTCACGAGACTTCAACACGTTAGCCAAGCCTGCAACAGCGTCGGCTGTGCCACCACTAAACGACTGCTCAAAATCATGCTGCGAGATGGGCGAATACGAAACACCTGTAACTCATCACGCCGAAATACATGCAGCTCAATCTCTTTAACCACAGCAGCATGCTGGCTGGCACGCTCAGCAACCTGCTGAATTAACACACTAGTCGCTCGAATACCATCTATGGCAATGAGTATATCTTGCGCGGAAACCCCCGCGCGCGCCGCTGCCGAATCACGTAACACCTGCTGCACCAGCACGCCTTGTGGCTGATCTTGTAGCTTAAGGCCAAACGGCAGTAGCTTTTCTTCGAATTTAACATCAATCCCAAACTGAGCCAACAAGCTCAAGAATGGCAACTCAACCGTGCCCTCGACATAATCATGCCAAAACGCCTCAAGTGGATCACCGATCAATTGCTCGCATAACCTCGGCAACGTCTGCGGAGACACCGTCTGACCCGCCTGTGCAGCCTGATATAACAATCGCATCAATGCATCTAAGCAACTGCCGCGCTGCCGCAAGGTCAAATCCAAGCATAAGGCGAGTAATGCACCTTTATTGTAATAACTCGTGCCGGCATTGTTCGAGTTTTCGTCAGGGCGATAGTATTTAATCCATGCATCAAAGCTGGATTCACTCAAACTCTGCTGCTCACGGCCACTATTATTTTGATAACGGGTGATTTGTTCTGCGAGTAATTCTAAATAAGCCTCTCGATCAATCACCTCACTACGATACAAGATTAAATCGTCGTAATACGAGGTAAAACCTTCAAAGATCCACAGCAGCGGGGTATATACCTCAGCGTTTAGGTTCGGCGCAGCAAAACCATCAGGGCGAATATATTTCACCAGCCACGCATGAAAATACTCGTGACTGCACAAGCCCAAAAATCGTCGGTACGCAACACTCGGCCGCACAGATTCGCCCAAGCGTGGTAAATCCTCGCGTGGCGTAATTAAACTGGTGCAGTTTTGATGCTCTAAGCCACCGTAGCTGTTACCAGTTGCCATTACCATAAACAGATAATCGGTAAAAGGTGCCGAACCAAACAGCTCAATTTGGGTCTGACAGATTTTTTGTAGATCAGTGGATAATCGCAACAAATCGGTTTGATGGCGACCAGAAATGACTAACCGATGCGGAATAGCAGCGACTTCGAACTGGGTCTGTGATAGCGCTGCAATCTCAAATGGATGATCGACCAGATCGGCATAATCAGCAGCCTGTCGCACGAATTGGGCGGACTGATCGACTGGATCACTGCACAGCGGCAAGCTACAGGCCAACGGCAAACCGACAAATGCCGCACCGACAGCCAAACCTAACTGAAGTGGTTGCTGTTCTTGCCCCGAAACGGCTAAACAGACACACGCTGGATTAACATAAATACGCTGATGATCGAAGTATGCGCCACGCACTGACAAATCAAATGCGTACACCTGATAGCGCAACTCAACCCACGTCGGCTCATGACAAGCGAGCTGCCACGTATTCTTATTGATTTTTTCGACCAGTAGCGGTGTTGCAGCACCGTCTGGATCGGCCACTGCGCTGATACGACTCAGATGCCGTGCAAACTCGCGCAGCAGATAACTCCCCGGAATCCACACTGGTAACCAAACCTGTTGTTCGGGTTGTGCTTGGAAACGCAATGTCACATCAATTAAATGCTGGCCATAGTGTTCAAATGCCAGACGATAATACAACATACCTAGAATCTCTATAGCCAATAAGCCATGACAATCATACTACGCAGCAGCGTAATGCCCTAGCGTCGCCACCACATGCCAGCGGATTATTTTTGTCTAACAATCCACATCTAAGATTGATCGCACAACATGTAATACTGTGCCGCAGCACAAATTAGAGCATTGACTCACATCGTTTTATGTAAAAATCTGGCGCTCCATGATGATTGACCCATATTGCCGCCTTACCACATTCGGCACTATGGGTGAATCAGTCATGGCCACTCTAAATCCAAAAAACGACGGGCTGAAAGGTTTTTTAACTTGCGGAGTCTATAGACATGTCAACACAACCGAGTACTCAACACGCGCATCACATCGTGATTGTCGGCGGCGGTGCAGGTGGACTAGAGCTTGCAACACGCTTGGGCAATAGTCTGGGTAAATCTGGCCGTGCGCTCATCACCCTGGTTGATGCGAATCTGACTCATATTTGGAAGCCGTTGTTACACGAAGTTGCGGCGGGCACCATCAACTCCTACCAAGATGAGCTGAACTATTTTGCGCATGCCAGCAAAAATCACTTTGATTTTCACCTCGGCAGAATGCAAGGCATTGACCGTGAACAGCAAAAACTGATGCTTGCACCACTGACCAATCACGGCGGTGATGTGATTGCTGAGCAGCGCGAACTACCTTATGACACACTAGTTCTAGCGATTGGCTCAACCGCCAACGACTTCGGCACAACAGGTGCAACTGAACACTGTATTTTCCTCGATTCGCGTCGTCAAGCGGATCGTTTTCAGCGTGAATTCCTCAATCTGTATCTGCAAGCGCAAGCACGCAGCTTGAATGATCCGAGTCCGAAACCGCTGAATATTGCGATTATCGGTGCAGGGGCAACCGGCGTGGAGCTGGCCGCTGAACTGCATCATGCAGCCCATGAGTTTCACCGCTACGGCCTGAATCAGATTCGGCCTGACGATGTCACGATTACCCTGATTGAAGCGGCTGATCGGGTATTACCTGCCCTACCGGTAGAGGTATCAGCACGAGCTGAACAACAACTGAAAGACTTTGGCATTCAGGTATTAACTGGACGTAGAGTGACGGCGATTCATGCCGATCATGTGGCCTGTGATGGTGACATCAATATTCCTGCGTCACTCAAGGTCTGGTCAGCAGGTATTAAAGCCCCTGACCTACTCAAAGAAATTGCTGGCCTAGAAACCAATCGAATCAATCAACTGGTCGTGGGTGCAACATTACAGACCAGTCGTGATCCAAATATCTTTGCATTTGGTGATTGTGCCAGTTACACCCCCGAAGGAGCCGAACGCGCCGTACCGCCACGCGCACAGGTCGCCAACCAGCAAGCCATTGTGCTGGCCAAAAGCATGAAAGCCCGTGTTGCAGGACAAGCGCTGCCGACCTTTGCATTTAGTGATAAGGGTTCCTTGGTGTCGTTATCGCAACAAAGTACCGTGGGTAGCCTGATGGGCAACATCTACGTCCAGGGTTTTATGGCACGCATGATGTATGTGTCACTGTACCGCATGCACCAAATGGTACTGCACGGCATCACCAAAACCACCTTATTGATGCTGAAGGATTTACTGTCGCGTGGCTCTAGTCCAACCCTGAAACTGCACTAAAAAACGACCCGCCGCAGTCTGGATTCTGATCAGTTCTGCGGCTTTTTCGTGAATTTTTACTGATCTATTCGACTGATCTAATCAAAACCAGCTATCATGGCTGCGCTTTTTATCAACAAGGACGCCTGCACATGGCCACCATCCAGAAAGACCACGTGGTTTCTTTCCACTACACGCTGACCGACGAGCAAGGCACAGTAATCGATAAATCTGAAGGCCAACCGCTGGTTTATTTGCATGGCTTTAGCAATATTATCCCTGGCCTCGAAAACGCCTTAGTGGGTAAAGTTGTCGGTGACAAGCTGCAAGTGTCAGTTGCACCAGCAGAAGGCTACGGCGAATATCAGCCAGAAATGGTGCAAGCTGTGCCACGCGAGATGTTCCAAGGTGTCGATCAGATTCAAGTCGGCATGCAATTCCAAGCACAAGCCGAAGACGGCGTACAAGTCGTGACGGTCAAAGACGTGACTGATGAATCAGTATTTGTCGATGGCAATCATCCTTTGGCCGGTCAAACCCTAAATTTTGATGTTGAAATCGTCGAAATTCGTGAAGCTTCTGCCGAAGAGTTACAACACGGCCATGCCCACGGTGCGGGTGGTCATCAGCACTAATCGCGCGATGATACCGATCTTCTTGATCCAAAAAACCGCAGATAATCTGCGGTTTTTTTTCATTTGAATCTCCCGCTGATCCGTCATGACTTGTTGATTTAGCATTACACCTTTACAATTTTTAAACTAAAACTGAATGGCGTTGGGAGGCTGATCACCATGCACTCCGGTTTATTTTATTCGGTAATTCTCATAGGAACATTGTTTAGTCATGTGACCTATGCACAGTTGGAGCAGGTGGCCGACACCCCCGAAGACTTACAACAGCTAAGTCAGTTGGTCAATGCTGGACAGTACCAGCAAGCCTTTACGCAAAGCCAGACACTGCTAGACGATTGGACGGGCGATCCAGTTTTTGATTATTGGTATGGTCTAGCAGCCTTAAACAGCGGTGAACTTGAGCAAGCCCGCTTTGCTTTTGAGCGGATTTTAATCGCGCAACCCACCCACCATCGGGCACGCTTGGAGCTTGCACGTCTGCAAATGGCACAAGGCCAGTGGCGGCATGCGACCGAAAACTTTAACACTGTGCTTGACAGCAATCCTCCTGAAACAGTTCGGCAAAATATCCAGCGTATGCTTGACGAGCTCAGTCGCCGTACCGCCGCTCAACAATCGCAACAACATCTTCAGTTGAGTGTCAGCAGCGGCTACGATAGCAATATCAACAGCGCGACCTCTCTGCACAGCATTGATTTAAATTTTGCAGGTTTAGGCACATTGACGGCAGTGCTACCCGATACGTCACGAGCGCAATCCGCCGCGTTCACCAAGCTACAAGGTGATGCCGTTTGGCTGATCCCCAGCACACAGCAACGGCAATGGATTACTGCGATACAAGCAGAGCATAAACAACTCGTTGAAGACCTCCCATTAGATCAAACTCAATTGGCATTCACGGTCGGGGTCAAACAGCACATCGGATTAAACCAATTTAAGCTCCTCGCACAGAGCCAGTCGGTCTGGCGCGACGGCGACTTACTCCTGTGGTCTCCTGCATTGACTGCACAGTGGCAACGACGCTTGAGTCAACACACTCGCTTTGGCCTCAATAGTCGCTGGAGTGGCATCCGCTATAACGACCTCCCTAAACTCGATTCCGACATCTATCAGCTATCCCCCCAACTGCTTTGGCAACAGGGTGCGCACCAAGGGTTCGTGCAGCCATTTATCGCCACTGAGCGCCTGCGCCATCGAGAGAGAAAGCATCTCGATCACCAGCAATGGGGGATCAGCACACGCTATCAATTACAACCGCTACCCGATTGGGCATTCAGCACATACGCTCAGTGGCAACGCGCCGATTATGACCAGCAGCATCCAACGTTTGGCCAAAAACGCCAAGACGATTACTGGCATATCGGGGCAGAAGGACACTATCAATTGCGCCCACAATGGCAGCTTTGGAGTGAGGTTCGCCACAGCGTACAAGACAGCAACCTTGCATTATTTGAATATGATCGTACCTCGCTCGAATTGGGCGTGCGCTACCTGTGGCAATAGGAGCATAAACCATGTTAACGGTGCTATTCGTCCATCCCACTCTGCGCATTTTTGCGCTAATGCTGTTGGGGTTTGGCTTATGCTTCGCCTCGCTTGCACAAGCTGCCGCGGTCGCACTGGTTATCGCCAGTCGCGGTGACGTGATTGCGGTCAACGCTCAAGGCGAACGTGTACTACAGCGTCGGTCGACTTTATCTGAAGGCGACCGTATCGAAACAGGCAATAATAGTCAGGTACAGATTCGATTTATTGATGGTGCGCTGCTGACGCTAGAGCATCAAACCAAGCTAGAAATCAGTCGCTTCGAAAACAACAGCGCCAACCAAGGCGGACAAGTCCTGCTACGCCTGATTCAAGGTGGACTGCGTAATCTGACGGGTAAAATCGCCGAGCAATATCCTGAGCGCTATCGGGTTGAATCTGCGGTGGCAAGTATCGGGGTGCGCGGGACGGATTTTCGAGTGGTGCTGCGTGATAACAAACTCGCGGCAGGAGTGTATCGCGGCGGGATTGTGGTCGCAAATAAGGCCGGATCACTCGAACTTGGTGCAGATCGCGACTTTAGCTTTGCATGGGTGACCTCGCCTGACCTACCTCCGAAAGGCCACTTGATTGCCCCGTCCCTACTGGATGATGATTCGCCACAACTGCGTTTGATTCCCTCACGTGATGAGATAGCACAGGCGATTGTACGCTTCAACCACGACAAAACACTCGGCCTGCTTGAGCAGCAAATGAAACATCGTGATGTGCCACCGACACCAACACCAACACCAACACCAACACTACCAGACTGGGTAAACCATACGCCGCTGGATCGACAAGCACTGATCAGCACCAGTCGTCGAGATGCGCAAGGCAACGCCAGCATCGGCAGCATTTCAGCAGCTCTTAGCAATCAACAAACCAGCAACTCAGAAGGCTTGTTGCTAGAGTTTTCAAACAGTGGCAGCGTTTCAATGGTCGAGCAAGCCTTTATTCTCAACGGCAAGAACGTCACGATGAACCAAGTCGACGATCTACCGATTTATTGGGGCAAGTGGAATGGCGATCCAGAGTTGTTACTCTATCAATCCCAAGCCACATCACCTGTCACGCCCCTCAACCCTGAGCGTCAAGATCTGTCATGGATTTATATTGAAGATGAGATCATTAACGTGGACAGCTTCCGTAGCCAAAGCATTAAGCGACTCGACTTCAATGTCAGACCCGATATCAAGGGTCAGTGGCCACTGACCAGTTCTGGACAAGACGGTGCCCTCGCACAGTTTGAAAATCGCCTACAGCTTGGCATTAACTTAGATGACCAAACGGTCGATATTGAGTTTGACTTACTAAATAGTGATGCAACTGCGGCATGGACACGTGACTCATCTGCGCCATCTTTGGCTTTTACCAATGACGCTGGCGTTATCGGTTTTGCAGGAGATGCACAGTTCAAGCGCTTTAGCTCAGGCACGCTTGATGGACATTTCTCATTTAGTGGAACGGTGATCGACGGCACAACCAGCCCACCACCCTTGTCACCCTTGACGATCAACAGCACAATCAGTGCCGTCAGCCCGACCAGCCAAGAACTGCTGTTACCCGCCGTGATGCAACTCGAAACCAATGATCAGTCACAATGGTCACAGCTTTTGTTCATCCTTGAAGGCGCTGTACCGATTGGTACGCCAAGCAACGGCTCAGGCTCAGTCGGCCCTTGAAGCGGATCAAGCCCTCATGCATGGCTATTTTGTGGTGTGTTTAAAGGTGCCGTCCCAATCTGGACTTGGCGGCACCTGCTCAAGCTGCTGAATCCGCTCTAAATACAGGGCGTACAGCACGCAGGTCGGCTCCGCTTGCTGTAAGCACTGCCAATCCTGTTTGGCCTGCGCCCAATCCTGCTGGTAATATGCCTGTAATGCGTGATGATGCTGCGCAACCGCCTGTTGCAGCGTGGCTGAGATCTGGCCGAAGCGTCCGACAGGCTCATAGACACGCACGGCCTCATCTTTGCCTTTGACTTGGATTTGGTCTATCAAACGATAGCAATACGCCGGCGTAAGCAGCTTGGTACGCTCACCGACCAAGAGCTTCATGCCATAAAACTTGGTAATACTTTCTAAACGCGAACCTAAATTTACCGCATCACCCAATACGGTATACGCACGGCGATAACTTGAGCCCATATCCCCCACGTTCATCATGCCGGTATTCACACCAATGCCGATTTTAATGGCAGGCAGACCTTCTGCTTGAAAGGCAACACTCAACTGCTCCGTCACGGCCAGCATTTTTAACGCCGCGTCAATCGCATGTTCGGCATGTTTCTCATCACGTAAAGGCGCATTCCAAAAGGCCATTACCATGTCACCCACGTATTTATCAATAGTGCCTTGATGCTCAAAAATCGTCTGGGTAATCGGGGTAAAATATCGATTCAGCACGCGTTTTAATGCCTCTGCACTCAGCCCTTCTGAAATACTGGTAAAGCTACGAATATCCGAAAACAGCACCGTCATCTCGTGGGTTTCGCCCTCAAAATGATAGGCATCTGGGTCAAGTAGCATCGCATCCACATGCGCCGTGGGCACATACTGACCAAACATTTCTTTGATCCTGCGTCGCGCATTATTTTCTGTAAACAACTGATAAGTAGCATTAAATAAAAACAGAACCAACACCAATACCAGCATCAGCACCAGACTCAAATCAAGGCCAGCAAAGTACCATAACGAGAGATTACCACTCACCAGCAATAACAGCGTCAGCACGGTCACCGCCAACATCCATAATGGCGACAACTTGGGCAAACTCACCGCCAAAAACAAGCCAACCCAGAACAACACCAGCCACTCTGCACCTTTTGCCCAGTCAGGTCGATACGGAAACTCAGCATTCAGCAGGCCGTGCAGTACTGTCGCATGCACCTCCACGCCTGCCATACGGGTGGCAACGGGTGTGGTGACTAGATCCCCCAACCCAATCGCCGAAGTACCCACCAACACCAGTGCATTCTCAAAGGTACGTGGCTTAATCTGACCTCGCACCACATCGCTCGCCGATACTCGCAAAAACGGCCTTGCCGTCGCACGATATGGAATCAGCACTTGACCATACGGATCTAAAGGATGCCGTCGCTTGGCCAAGCTCAGCGTGGTCAAGGAACGGCGGCGGCCGAATGGTGCGGTGAATAGCTCAATCTGGTCTTCTAAATAATACAGTCGCGCCATTTCGAGTGACAGTGCAGGATAAAACTGATCTTGAAACTGCAACAGCAACGGGGTACGACGAATCACCCCGTCGGCATCTGGAAAAGTTGTAATAAACCCAGCACCTAAGGCCTGCTTTTGTAACACGTTTAATGATGCGGTATATCCCGCCATATGAAAGCTACTCAGCTCGCCCGCTGTCGCGCCTTGCCAACGGATACTGAGGGGTTCAGGCAACTGACCAACCTGTAAATTCTGATTAAGGTGCATGATAAAACCCAGCACCCCGTCCATCCCCGACAGTGACGCCGCAAACTGCACATCGCCATGTAGTGGCCGCTGCCCAGCCTGCCAACGTTGCTCAATCTCCTGCCGCAATGAATCAGGCATCTGACTCAATACCTGCGCCACAGGATCTCGCTCTGGCTCAGCAAACAACATATCGTAACCGACCACCAGTGCGCCATCAGCTTTGAGCGTCTCGGTCATTTTGGCCAGTGTGGCGCGCGGCCATGGCCAGCGACCTTGCTCGGCAAGGCTGCGCTCATCCACATCAACGATGATAATCGGCGTGTCTGACGTCTCGATGTGCGGCACAGTGAGGTTCAGTCGCCAGTCATAATACACATACTCCAGACGCTCAACCAATGCGACGACCGTGCCAGTCGACATCATACTGGACAACAAAAAACCAGCCAGCAACCCCAGCCCACTGAGGATAGGCCACCATGTGGTACGCTGCTTGCGCGGTCGCTGGTCGGATTGGCGCATAAAAACCACTACTATTTCGATGAGTGTGACAATAATATAAACTGGAGTGATGATCGAAACCAAACCGATTAGGCAGACGTGGTGATGACTCAACAACCAACAAAACAGCAGTTTCTGGCCAACCAAGTGATTTTTCAGCAAGGTAGCCTAGATCAGGTTGCTTTTTTGATCGAATCGGGGCGAGTCGAGATCTCTACCGACACCGCAAGCGGTAAAGTGGTGATCGCTATCATTAGCGCAGGTGAAGTGTTCGGTGAACTGGCCTTGATCAGCCAACAACCGCGCACCGCGACGGCAACCGCTTTTGAGGACACCGTACTAGAGATCATTACGCCACAACGACTCAAACAGATGATTGACCACGCTGACCCACTACTCAGCACCTTGCTCAAAGGTAGCTTAGGGCGTTTTATTTGGACACAGCGTTATATGCTGAAACATACCACGCCCAAATCCACCCTCTCCATCCAAAAACAAGCACAAGCCGAAGTCGAAACTGAAGCCGAAATTGCACAAAGCATCCTAAAACATGAATTTATCATGTACTACCAGCCGATTATCTCCACTACTAACCGTAAAATAGCGGGCTTCGAGGCACTGATTCGCTGGCAACATCCTGAGCAAGGGCTACTCTCTCCTGCCGGTTTTATCGAACTGGCCGAACAAACAGGTCAGATCGTTAATCTTGGGCTGTTTGCCTTACAACAAGCGTTGGCTGATCTCGAAAAGCTGCAAACACTGACTGATTTGCCCTTATTTATGGCGGTTAATTTATCGGGGCGGCAACTGCTACACCCTGAAGCAGTTCAGGCATTACGCCACGCAATTGCGGCATCTAGCATCCCAACCGAACGTATCAAACTGGAAATCACTGAAAGTTTATTGGTCGATGATCCATCGTTTGCCACACTGGTGTTGAATCACTTAAAAGCAGACGGCGTGCAATTGGCAATTGATGATTTTGGCACAGGCTATTCTTGTTTGAGCTACCTGCATCTGTACCCATTGGACACCCTGAAAGTCGACCGCTCCTTTGTCTCCAACATGCTGCAAGATGAGCGACGCATGCGCGTGGTCAAAGCGATTGTTGGACTGGCCAGAGACTTGCAGATGAACATCGTCGCAGAAGGTGTGGAAACCACTGCGGAACGTGATGCCGTCATCCAACTTAAATGTGATTATATTCAAGGTTATTTGATGGCCAAACCGATGAGTTTGGCCGATGCCACCGCGCTGCTCCAGAGCAACCGCGTGTTCTGGTAACCCTCTCCACCTGAGCACCAACTCAGGTGGAGATGCACCTCAAGACGAACGCCGCTGCAATACCGCGAGTGGCGATTGCTGCCACAGCTTAGCCAGCGGACGCAGACCTGTCAGCACGGCCAACAAAGTCAACAATAACGGGGCAAACAGCCACCACACCAGATGCAAGCGTAACGGCAACTCCAAGCGCCACGCCAACACCAAGGCCAAACCCTCAGCTAAAACCACGGCGAACAGCCCTGAAATAGCACCAAGCAAGGCCATTTCACCCAGCAAACGCCGCTGTAACTGCCGCCGTGACAGCCCAAATGCGCGTAGCAATGCCACCTCTGACTGCCGCTCATCGACCATAATCCGCAGACTCGCCAGCAGCACCAGCAGGCCAGAGATGCCAACCAAGCCCGCCAACAAGCCCAACGCCTGCCCCAGCAACTCCAGCAAGCGACGAACCTCGGCCAGAAGCGCATCGACATCAATCAACAGCACCGCCGGAAACGCCCGAATCAGACTCGGCAACTGCGCCCGTTGCTCAGGGGCGATATACAAGCTGCCCAGATAACTGCCACTATTGGCTTGCAAGGTTTCCGGTGAGTAGATAAAAAAGAAGTTGGGCTGAAAACTGTCCCAATCGACACTGCGCAAACTGACAATGGTCGCTTCGATATCACCTTCTGGCAAACTCATGGTGACGCGGTCGCCGAGTGTCATGCCCAGCCGTGCAGCGACATCCTGCTCGACCGACACTTGGTTCACGGCAGTAAAGGGTTGTCCCGCCACAATCGGGCTATTCGCAAAGTCTTTGGCCATGGTGAGATTCAGCTCACGCTGCGCGGTACGATCCTGCGCAATCTCATCAGACAGCGGCTGACCGTTGATCTGGATCAGGCGACCACGCACCATCGGATACAGCGGCGGCACGGGTAGCTTTTTTTCAGCCAAAGCAGCGGTAAAGGCAGTGGTTTGATCCGATGGCAGACCATACACAAAGTGATTCGGTGTACCGACTGGCAGGCTTTGCTGCCAGCGATTCAGTAAATCACCGCGTAACAGTAGCACCACACCGACCAAACCCAAACCCAGTGACAACGACAACACCCGCACACTCGACGCGACCGGCTGCCGTACGAGCGCCTCTTGTAACCAACCGGTACGCTTGAGCGTAACCAGCACGCCGTAGATCAGGCCAAACATCAGCACCAGCAATACCGCTAAGCCAACAATCAAGCTCACACTCAATGCCAGCTTGCCCGTCTGTAACAGCACAAATGCAAATAACGCCAGCCATGCCACACCGGTCAATGCTGCGCCCGACCACGAGGCAGGCACCACATCCGCACGCAACACGCGCAGCGGCGACACATTCAGCAAGCGTAATAAACTCGGAATCGCGAAGCCTAACAGCATCAATAGCGCGGTCACTGCCGCCGTGAACACTGGGCCTGTCAGCAAAGTCAGCCACATAAATGGCAGCTCAACACCTTGCAAGCCTTGCCGCAGAATCGTCAGCAGCGCGTAGCCAGACAAACCGCCAAGCGCAGTGCCGACCAATACCGCCACCAGCCACAGACTGAGTAACATCTGTAGATAGGCTTGCATCAGTTGTGGCCGACTCGCCCCCAAACACCGCACCAAAGCAATACTATCGAGCTGCTGCACCACCAGCCGCCGCGTGGTCAGCGCAATTGCCAGACCACACAGCAGCAAGGTCAGTAACCCTGCCACTTGACCATAATCATTGAGCAACAAAACAGGGCGCATCAAGCGGGTATTGCCATCACTGGCCGAGCGCAGCTTGATCTCACCGATCTTATCTTTAGTGGCTTTAATCGGCTTCGACCACTGCCGCTCAAAGGCCCGCACCTGTTCTGGCGTGCCAGCCATCAGCAACCGATAATCAATCCGACTGCCGACCTGTACCGCATTGGTTGTGGCGATATCTGCGGCATTGATCAATACCGTCGGTGAAAAACCACTAAAGCCCGTCTCACGATTCGAATCACGGCTGATTTCACCCATCACCGTCAGTGTCGCATCACCGATCTGTACCGGATCACCACGCTTGACCCGCATCAGCGCCGCCAAACGCGGCTCTAACCAGACCGTACCGACCTCGGGCGCTTGGCCAGCCGCCAGCGTATTTGGAGTTAAGCCCAGCTCACCACGCAACGGAAAGCCTTGATTAACCGCTTTAACATTGACTAGCGAAAATTCATCATTGGCCTGCAACATACTGGAGAACAACACCAACTCAGACTGACGTAAACCCTGATCCTTGCCCCGCTGCTGCCACACGGCATCCAGCGGATCATCGGACGACAGCACCAGATCAGCCGCCAACAACTGCCCCGCCTGCTGCGCAATCGCATCACTGACACTATCCGCCGCAAAGCGTAGTGTGGTGGTGGCCGTCACCGCCAGAATCAATGCCGCCAGTAATAAACCCAAGCCGCCACTTTGCCATGTTTGCCTAAAAATCAGCCCAAATAGCCTCATGCGAATTCACTCGTTGCCATTGTGACGCTTTCGATTTGGCCATTGACCAAATGCACCTGCTGCCGACAACGCCGCGCCAACTGCACATCATGGGTGACCAGAATCAACGTCGTGCCAAGCTCAGCATTCAATTGAAATAATAACTGCTCGATCTCTTGTGCGGTTTGGCCATCTAGATTACCGGTCGGTTCATCAGCAAACACCACATCCGGCTGATGCACTAATGCCCGCGCAATCGCTACCCGTTGCTGCTCACCACCTGACAAGACCCGTGGCGTCTGTTGCATCCGCGCCGATAGTCCAACCCGATCCAGCATCTCACTGGCTTGTCGCACTGCGGCGGCTTTACCCATGCCACGCCCCAAGGTCAGCGGCAACAAAACATTATCCAACGCTGACAAATGTGACAGCAACTGAAAAGACTGAAACACAAAGCCCACATGTTGCAACCGAACCTTGGCGCGTTCATCCTCATTCATCTGGTGTAATGGTTGACCACAGAGCCAGACCTCGCCTTGCTTGGCGCGATCTAGACCCGCGAGTAAGCCGAGCAACGTGGATTTGCCCGAACCCGAACGACCGGTAATGGATGCTTGTTGACCACTGGCAATGCTCAGATCAATCTGGCGTAAAATCTCCAATTGACCTGCGGCTGTATCGACTGACTGGCTGAGGCCATGCGTGACCACACTGTGATTTAGATTTTCTTGCTGCTTCGACGCTAAGGACACCAATGACTACTCCCAAATTTTTGCAAAATGCTCACCTACCCCGTACGACTCGCCACCACAGGCGCAAACGACTGTTGCCGACTGTGTTACTGGTCGGGCTGCTCAGTAGCGGTGCAGTCTCAGCACAAACCATCATGATCTTGGGCGATAGTATCAGTGCTGGCTATGGAATCACTGTGCAACAGGGCTGGGTCAACAAATTACAACAACGCCTTAACCAAACTCCCTACAAAGCAGGTCAACACACGGTGATCAACGCCAGTGTCAGCGGCGAAACCAGCAGCGGCGGCTTGGCGCGTCTACCATTACTGCTGCAACGGCATAAACCTGATGTGTTGGTGATCGAACTGGGTGGCAATGACGGGCTACGCGGCCAACCGCCGAAACTGATTGAGCAGAATCTCAGCAAAATGGTGCAACTGGGTAAAAATCAGAAAGCCAACGTGGTGTTACTCGGTATGCGGATTCCACCGAACTACGGCACGGCGTATAGCACAGCCTTTGCGGAAGTGTTTCCCAAAATCGCCAAGCAGCACAATGTGCCGCTGATGCCATTTTTCTTGGAAGGTGTGGCGGGTAATAACCAACTGATGCAGGCGGATCGCATTCACCCGACCGCAGGGGCACAGGCCAAACTGTTGGAAAATGCATGGCCGTTGATTCGACAAGTGTTGAAGTAATTGGTCTGGCTGCGCAGCCTATTCTTAGGCTTAAACTAATCCTGTTTGACTGTCAGTTAAAAAAGGATCGATCAGTGTCAGTCCGCAGTATTCAAAATCTACCCGTCGATCTTTCTGCTGGCTTCTTGGCTCGATGATTAACTCTTCTTCTGGCGATCGTGCAGGAGCAATATTTTTAAAAATATTTGCTATGAGCGTACCCAGCCCGTGTTCAGGCACACGCAGGCTGATCATCTAAAGCCATAAAAATCATCTCAATGCTACGGTGCTGTAGCTCAGGTGGCACGTCGATCGTGGCGGCGGCGTGCTCATATAACTGACGCTGGGCATACATGGCGCTTACTCCAAGGGTTCACTTGATGATAGCAAGTATAACGTGTCGGGCAAAAATCGAACGATAGTCGCTTTGTATAAACATTCAGGCGCAGATTACGCACCTGAATCCACCACTACGCCTTAACCGACTTTTCGCACGATCACCGAACCAATCGAATAGCCCGCCCCAAACGAACAAATCACGCCCAAATCGCCATCGTTCAGATCCTGCGAATGCTGATGAAACGCGATAATCGAACCGGCCGAACTGGTGTTGGCATATTGATCCAAAATAATCGGCGCACGCTCGCGCCCAGGCTCAGCACCAAGCAGCATTTTTAAAATCAATTTATTCATGTTTTCATTGGCTTGATGCAACCAAAAGCGCCGTACATCTTCAACCCCAAAACCCAGCTTGGCCAAATGCGCGGTAATGGTCTTCGATACCAAAGGCGAGACTTCACGGTAGACTTTTTGGCCATTTTGCACAAACAGCTTATCCGACTGACCCACGCCCGACTCATCACCACGATTCAGAAAGCCAAAATTATTGCGAATGTTATTCGAAAACTGCGTCAATAAATGCGTGCCCAGAATCTCAAAACCGGCCTTGTCGTCGGTCGCCTCGATGATCACTGCGGTACACACATCACCAAAAATAAAATGACTGTCACGCTCTGTCCAATTCAAGTGACCCGAAGTGATTTCGGCATTCACCATCAGCACGCGCTTGGCCGAACCCGCTTTGATCGCATCGACCGCTTGCTGCAACCCAAAGGTCGCCGCGCTACAAGCCACGTTCATATCAAAGGCATAGCCTTGCGTCATGCCCAGCGCGGCCTGAATCTCGATGGCCACCGCAGGATAAGCCCGTTGTAGATTGGAGCAGGCCAAAATCACCACATCGAGGTCATCAGGTTGCAGGTTGGCGTTTTTGAGAGCTTCACGTGCCGCAGCCACACCCATTTCGGCTTGGATCGAGATATGCTCGTTTGGCCGTTCAGGGATGATCGGGCACATGCGCTGTGGATCGAGTACGCCGGTTTTATTGACCACAAAACGTGAGCGAATCCCCGAGGC
>JBBKWW010000225.1:0-3786 GCA_037969155.1 Moraxellaceae bacterium | reverse complement strand
GAGAAGTGATCATTGCGCCGATGGTTTAGGTACACCACCGCAGGGATTTGCAGATTGATCAAGGTGTCGTAGTGGGTGGCGATGCCTTGCGCCCGATAGCCGTAGTGTTCGGCCACTTGTGCCATATCTGCAAAGGTTGCCATGCCTTCATGGTTGTTCATCTGTTCGAGGATGTCTTTTTCTTCAAGCGGGTGTGCATAAAACTGCTGAAAAATGGTTGCCAGTGACGATGCGCCGCATGAGTAGTCGTATTGTTGTTTAACCAGTCCTTGGTCTTTGAGTGACTTCCAATCTTGCACGCTCAGGCTGCCCTGTAGTCGATCATGGTTAAATGGTTGCGCATGCGCTGAATGCTGAATCAGCCATGCTGCGCACATCAAGCCGAGTGTGTGGCTTATCGTGAGCACTAGGGCTGTCCTTGTTGTAGCTGCTGAATAGCAGGATGATCGGCAAACTCTTGTAGCGTCGCACTCATCGCAAAATCCGTGTAGCGAGCGGATAGACCTGCCAGTCCTTCGGCCAGCACACCCATTTTACTGGAGAGAGCTTTGCCTTCTGGTGATTGATAAAATGTAATCGCTGCTTGTAGTTCGGCTGCGCTAAGGTGTTTGGCATACAGTTCCGCGATATCTTGCTGTAGTTTTGGATTGTTGAGGTTTTCTTCAAGTTTTTTGAAAAACGCATCAGGTATGGTAAACGGCATGCTGATTCTGGTCTGATGCACAATAAGCTGGTTGCCGACGTGCAGGGCTTGTTTTGAGCCATCAACGTTCATGAGTTTAGTGGCAAGCTGGCGTTTGCTGTCCGTGTTGGCGTTTGCACCGAATGCGGTAAGGCAAAGGGTCAGGGCGAGTAGGGTTTTTTGCATGGTGGGCTCCTGTGGGGGTTATGGATTGTGATCATTTTTTTTTGCATCATCAAGTTTGACCTTGTCGCTAAGTTTAAACATGGGATACATGAAAATACCCATCCCACCACCCATAATCGCAAAAAAAATAACCAAATCGCTCCATTCTTTCATATCGCTAAAAAAAAGATGACAAACAAAGTAAAAAACCATCATAGCTGACAATATTATTAGATTGGCTATAATGATCGTCGCTATTTTGGCCTGATGTGAAATATTCAGATGTTCGCCTGCCTCCTTGGGCAACGACATCTGCACCACCCAGTGCCGAAAGCACCCTATTTGCCGAAAAGGAGTAAATCGAAATAAAAAAAATGTGGAAAATATCAAAGCCATGCCTGTAAGCGTTGCATAGGTCACCTGTTTGAATTGCGGATGAAATGGAGGCATTGATATGACATCAAATATGATCATCAGCAGAGGTAGGCAAAACATCCAAAACAGTGAATAAGCAGATGCGTAAAAAAAAGCCGGTGTACGGGTGTGTTTTTGATTGAGGTGATTGGCAATTTC
The DNA here is from genome assembly GCA_037969155.1 of Moraxellaceae bacterium. Classification (GTDB taxonomy): domain Bacteria; phylum Pseudomonadota; class Gammaproteobacteria; order Pseudomonadales; family Moraxellaceae; genus JAYXXU01. Next base: position 2,366 of record JBBKWW010000225.1, on the reverse strand, counting down.
CGTGCCAATCATTCCCGCAACAAAGTACAAAACAAAGTCTTCCATATAAAAATTCCGTAAAGAATAACCTCCTTTTTCATAGAGGTTATTCGTCTTGCAAGTTAAAGAGGAACGTTTGTAGCTTAAAATACTAGATTTTAGCCACAGATGTTCATCCCCATTCCAGAACCTGTATAGCTTGGGCAGAAACGAGGTGCAACAAATCCACTATATATGCTCTGATTCAGCATTTGCTGGTTTAGGCGAATATCTGATTGTAACTGTGAGTTGTCAACGTAGGGGCGAACAATAGGCGGAGTAATTGTGTTTGTTGGCCGAACAACAACAGGGTTGGTTGGTATGACGACGAGTTGTGCGTTAACAGGCCGATTATAGACTGCTACATGAGCCTGCCCAATAGCAGCACCGTTAGCTCTGATGATGGTATTACCAGTCGCATTTGCACTATTCCATGCAATGGGGCTAACAATACTAGTCGGAATACTGGCTGCACGCAGCATTGAGGTTGTATACGCTCCACCGACCATGCCAGTACCAAAGGCAAAGGCGTTATTGCGAATATTTCTGTCAAATTGAGGAGGCTGATTTTGCCTATACAGATTGACATTATGAAATCCTTGGTGCATACCGACTCCCGTAGCACCACCGACCATCATGCCTATTAAAAAAGGTACGAATGCCACCGCCCCCTCAGTCTCTTTCATCTCGCCTTGCGACATCGCCAGCACATCAGCTTGGGCAACATCCGCAAAGGCAAAGCTCAGCTCATCCACCGACAGCGGTGTTGATACAGCCACCTCTTGCGCCATCGACTGCATCGACAACGTCGCAGCCAACACACCAGCCGTAGCCAATCCTAGTTTAGATTTTAACATCGTTATACTCCAGTTGGGCTTGATAGCCCTGATTGTGAGTAGAGCAGTGGTCTGGACACCATCCCTACGCTTTATATCTCGGTGACCATGTACACCATCGTCACCGCCAGACAAAATCAAATGTCTTACGGTGATTCAGGTGCTTTGGATATCTCAGATGCTTTGGGTGTTTCGGATGCTGTCCCTGCATTCGGTATTTTGGTCTCAGCCACCGCCTGCTGCTGTGCCACCCGCTGCCGCGCCCGCTCCCGAATAGCACTAACCCGACTATCTGGCAACACACCCAACTTCCGATTGACCTGCAATGCCAGCGTACTGCCACCCTCGCCAGAGATTGGATTTGCCACATTAAAGCTCAGATTACTACGCTCACTCAGCGCATAAGCAAAGCCCACACTGGCACTGGTTTGGGTGCGGCGCAGACTGACCGCTGTGCCTTCCAACCGTTCAGCTTGCTGCTGCCGCCACGACAACCCCGAAGTCAACGTCACCTCAGGATTGACCGCAAAGCCCAACGACCCCGACAGACTCCACACATCGCCCTGTTGCAACTTGCGCCCATCATCGAGCTGACGTGAACCACTGACCTGATACGAACTGGTCAGGCTAAATACCAGCGGATCATTGACCGTATACGTCGTCAGCCCAACCAAGCCAGATTGCGCATAGGCAGGTTGAAAGCCCTTACCCCGTTGTAGCAGTGCCAGATCAGCAAAAGCCAACAGATTTGGATACTTGGCGTGATTGTTAAAAATCTGATATTGCGAGCCAAGCCACACGTCATTCCAACGGGTCTCAGTCTGACTACTAAAGCCTGCACCTTGTGCGTTGGTGGAGGACTGAAAACGCGACTGTTGCAATGTGCCACTACCACGCAGCGATGCTTCTAGCTTCGAGGTCACGCCATAGCGTAGGGCGGGAGAAACGATCAACGTATCGGTATTAGACTGGCCTTGTGTGCTGGGCAGAGGAATCGCAATGCTGCGTCCTGCATCGAGATCGACTAAAAAGAAGCCGCCCTGTTGCAGATCACGGCGCTCTTGATTGACATAGCTCATGCCCATATCGAGCCGCCACTTGTTGGGTGCGGTGATCAGGTCTTCGACGGTCAGTGGGAGGTCAGCAAATACCGCAGTACTGAATAGACATCCAGTACACAGTAGAATTAAGCTATTTTTTTGCGTTGCGTTGCGTTGCGTTGCGTTGCGTTGCGTTGCGTTGCGTTGCGTTGCGTTGCGTTGCGTTGCGTTAGTCATTGTCGTGTGGTTTTTTATTGATTCGGCCGTTACCTTATAATAGTTTAAGTTATTGAGAAGTGTTTTTTTGTAACATGGCGTAAATTAAGTTTGTAGCAATCGTTGATGCAGCCCCGCCAGTTTGGCATGCAAATCGGCCAAATTACCATCATTTAAAATCACATCAGTGGCGCGTTGTTGCCGCTCGGCGCGACTCATTTGTACCCGCATGATGCGCTGAATGGATTCAACCGTC
>JBBKWW010000224.1:0-9285 GCA_037969155.1 Moraxellaceae bacterium | reverse complement strand
TTTGTCGCCGCCGTAGCGGTAGTGGGGGTTACAGGTGAGGGTGATTTCTTTGAGGGGTACGTCTGGGGTGAGTTCGTCTTGTAGACCGTAAGCATCTATAAAGATTCGATTATTGTCTTGTTCGAGCTGTTGCATGTGGTCGGTCATGTGCTGCCAGTGGGCGCGGGTGGCGGCGTAACTGGCGGCAAGGGTGGTTTGTTTGTGTGGTGTGGTAAGGATAGACAGGCGTGCAAAATCCCATGAGCGCTCGTAAGCGTCCCAGTCGGATTTTGCCATATCTATACAAGTCTTTCCTGAGAGCACCAAACTCTCAGTTTTAAAAATGTTAGAGTGAACTGGCAACTTTTCTAAATCCCCACTAACTATGCTTAAAGTGGGGCTGACCAGTCTAATGAAATACTGGAATATAACTGAGTTCATCAGTGCTGCAATCTGATAGATATTGTCTTCGATAGGAAATCCTTTTAGTCCAACAGAGCTAAAAACAAAACCCTGACCATCATAACGAGCACTGAATTTTCCTGATGTAATTTTTGACCAAGTTATACCTTCTTTAAAGTAAAGGTCTCTTGATGGGAGGTGATTGCCTAAATTCAAAAGCTCTTTGAAACCATTGCATCCCATCTTAATAATTTTTTCATTATTACCATAGTACTTCCTAAATTCTCCTCCTTTGTCCAAAGGGAAATATTTTTTTAGCCCTTTTATAGCATGGTCTAAATTCTCATAGTTAAAACCAATTTCCTCGTAATTGATCTCAAACCAGTATCTAACATATACGTCATCATTTCCTGTTGAAGTTCCTTGTTTTGGTGAAACAAACTCCTTCATATTTTTTTCGTTTTTGAATATTTTTACAACTTTTCTTGATGCCCAATAAGCAATTGGACTCGCTGGAATTTTCTTAAAGTCATCGGTTGCAGCATAAAAGTTAGGCCAATCAAAAAACCTTTGATTTAACTCATCATTCCCTGCAACACTTCCTTGCTTTTCAAACAAGCGCTTATAGACCCCTTTTGCACCCTCAATTTTTACTTTTCTGATGACGAATGAACAACTTCCAAAATCAGAACCCCAGACACCGCGACCGTTATGCACCAGAGAATCAATGTGCATATTTTCGCAAATTTCGACCCTAATAGCTTCAAAAGAAGACAAAAACATCCAGTTCGGAATCGTGATCATCGCCACAAAACCAGAATCCTTGATGATTTTTATATTTTTTTCTAAAAACGCCGAGTACAAATCAGCTTTAGATTTTTTGTAATTTTTGTTGATAAAGTCTTTTAAAACAGGCGTGTAATATCCACTGCCCATATACGGTGGATTCGCCACCACCGCATCATAGCGCTGCGCCAACAACACCGCCTGCCGCAACAACGGCAACACCTGCCCCGCCGCACGCTTGCGGATCACATCCGACCGACCCAAAAAGCCCTCAAGCTCCGCCTGCAACGCCAACAACTCCTCCAACCACCCCGCAGGCACATCAATCAACGACCCAAACGTCTTCGCCTGCGTAAACAAGCCCACCACCTCACGCAACAACCCCAAACGCCGATCCTCATCTGCCAGCGTTGGCTGATCATCCGCAAACAAACTTAAACTCTCAGACTGCCACGCCGCACCCAAGCCCAAATCGCGCCACAACTCCGCCACGTTTAACCCCGCCGACGACTGCAACGCCAACACATTTAAACGCACATCACGGCTAAAAATCCGCCGATCATCCGCCCGCGCCAGCATCATCAGCGCAAAACCCGACAACTGCGCCGCCCGATCATCCAGATCTAAGCCAAATAAATTATGTTGTAAAATCAACTGCGGAATATCACGCGACTTATAACCGCGCTCAGTATAAATCTGAAATAACGTCCGATACGCCTCCACCAAAATATGCCCCGACCCACAGGCAGGATCTAACACCTTAATCTGCTCAGGATCTAAACTGCTCGGCGTCATCGCCGCAAGCTGCGCCTGAACCTCAGCCGACTGCTCGGCGGGTGCGATGTAATACGGCATCTGCGCCGCCAAGCCTGACTCAGGATAGGTCTGCATCCACTGCCGACCGACCGAGTTTTGGACTAAATACTGCACAATCCAATTGGGGGTAAACAACTGAGTCGCCGCTGGAATATCCTCGCTGTTGACCACCTTGCCGATCACGAGGTCTTTTTTCTCAGAAATATAAAACTGATACAACCAGCCAATCACCTCGACCTGCGCCCAGTCGTCTTCGGGAATCTCATCGACCAGCGCCCGAATCAGCGAATCCGTCCGCGTCAAATGATCAGGCAGTAATAACTCAGTCTCATCGTCCAGCGCCTCAAACAAAAACGGCATTGCTTGATGCAACTGCCGACACTGCGCCAACAACACCAACCGATACAACGGCTCATCTTGATCGCCCGCCAGCTTAAGCTGGATGACCTGTGCCTGATCCAAGCCCAACTCAGCGGCGACATCCACCACCTGATCCAAAATCTCAAAACCACGCGGCTGCTGTGGATGCGACAACACCCGCAAACCATGCGCCAGATAACCGCCTTGAAGCTCCATAAAGCGCAGCGCACACAAGCGGTTAAACCACGTATAGGCGACCTGCTCGACCAACTGCGCAAAACCGACCGCCTGCGCCCGTGCGATTAAACGCAAGCGCTGCGGGGCAAGACTGGCCGCAAAATTCACCCCATTAATCTGCATCACCGAACCCGATAACAGCGGCTCGACCAGCCGCAAACCGGTATCCTGCGCAAAAATCCCAAACAAATTCAGGCGTTGGGTCACGGCAGTCATAAAGTCGCGGCGAGCCGTCGGTGCGTAGCGTTTAATGTGGCTGGTATTCATCAGGAAGCTCAATAAAAATTAAAATGGGGAGTCAGATCATTCAAAACATGCATCAGATCAGTCAGATTTATGCTTGTTTTTCGACTTTAGCGTCACTCACTGAGCAACTGTACGCCTTGCTGTTTACTTAATTTTCGATCGAATGTCCAAAGCTGTGCATTTTTGCCCATGCTTTCAGCGGCGATCAATGAATCCGCAAATCCAGCATTGCTTTGTCGAAATCGTTCTAACGCAAGCGCAAACTGAGTCGGATGCTGCAATTGATAAATCGGGCTATCTAACAGCAGTTGTAAGGCAAACAAAATCTGTGGTTTGTCGAGTTGGTAGGCACGCTCCAGCACCCACACCAGCTCGACTTGTACAATCTGCGGAATAAATACGATGCCTGCTTGTTGCACCAACTGACGGGCTTGCTGAGTTTGTCTGGGCGATTGTTCATCATCCGTGAGGACTCGAACCAATACATTGGTATCAATTGCAATCACTGGCCTGCACCTTGCTCAATCGCCTCATCCATTTGCTGTAAGCTGACTTGCTTAGTGACTCGTATTGTCCCAAATCCATAGCCAGTCGGCACAGTATTTGCGGGTGTAGCAGTCTGACGGCTTTTAATAAATTCAATAAAATCTAAAACTTGCTGTTGAGCATCTGGACTAAGCTGCTCAAGGCTATGCAAAACACTGATTGCATTCATGGCATCATCTCACAGGGTTAGATCAAGCATTGAGTTTAACATCTCTAAAGAAAAAACCCGCCGCGAATGAACGGCAGGTTGGCCAATATAAGTACAAGCGTTACCGATCCGCCAAGCGCACCGCATCACCGGCACGCACCACATTGAGCAACTGCTCACGCAAGCTACGCACATACGCTTCTACGTCGGCTTCATTGTCCAGCATCGGCGAACCGGTGGTATCCACGCGCACCTGTACCGGATACACAGTGATCGTGCGCTTAAAGCGTGGCATCGGCGTGGCCACACTCGGATTCGGCACGGCTGGCGTGCTAGAACCAGCGCCGGTTGGCGTGGTCGGTGGTGGCGTGACCGGTGGGGTTTTTTTCAGCGTGGCGGCATGTTGCTGGCGTAACCGCTCAATGTACTGATTGACCAGCTCTGAGGCGGCTTGCTCTGCGTTTTCGGCCTCGCCTTGCTCGCTGAGAATCTGCGGAATCGACAGCGTTTGCTCAATGGACGTTTGTAACTGACGCAGCGGATACAACGCCTTGTTACAGATCTCGGCGGGTGCGGCGGCGGCGCTCAGTGCGGCTTGAATACGCTCAAGGCGGGTGCTCAGCCGTTGCAAGGCGTGTTCACGCTTCTCGGCCACCAAGCGTTGATTAACCGCCTGTACTTGGTCGATCAGCGGCTGTACCCGCTTGAGTTGCTCAAACGGTCGATCTAGCGCGTAAATCGTGGCCAGATGCTGTAGCGCGTCGTGGGCGGTCGGGTCTTTGTCCAGTGCGGGTCGGTTGGCACTGAATTGCTGCTGTAGCGCCACGGTCAGTGCTTGCCAGATCGGCAATTGACTTTCATAAAAATCGGCCAGACTCTCAAAGTCTTCAGCAAAATCCAGCCAGTCGTCTTGTTGCTTGAGTAACTGTTCGATCAGGTCATAACTACCCTGAATCTCCAGCAACTGCGCCACCGTGACGATATTCTGCGCGATCTGGGTTTTGGCGGGGAACTGGCCCGTCTGCGCGGTGGCACGGAAGGCTTTGAGCTGCTCTAACCAGCGGCTAAAGCCGGCGCGTAACGCCACGGCAAGGTCTTTTTCGCGCTGCGCACTGGCCGACTTACCAAACAAGTCTTTATGCAGCTGGGCGGCGGCCTTGAGTTGCCGTTCTTCGTGCTGGCGGTTCGGTTGAATCCGAATCTCAGCGCGTTTCCGCACGCTCATCAGCGGCTCATAGGCTTGGCTGAGCGGGAGCACCGCGCCTTGGATGGTCAGATTGATTTGATTGGACAGCGCCAGCCGCGCCACCAGTAACAACGTCTCGTTTTCGAGCCAGCCATAGGGCCGCCGTGCAAAGTGCTGCAACAACTCACGCACATAAATCGCTTCGTTGTTGGTGTTTTTGATGCTGATATACAGCTGCACCTCACGACTGGCAAGCGGATTTGCTGCCGGCGATTGCAAGTCTAAGCCGATCTGAGCGAGGTGAGTCGCGTTTAACGTCGCACTGATCTCACGGCCTAAATCGCCACTGGTGGGCTTGAGCAGCGTCAGCTTAGAAAAGGTGTTTTCGATCACATGCTGACAGGCATCATCTAGCCGACTGGTGGCCGAGCTGCCACTGAGCGTCAGTCGTTGCCCGATGGCATAGATTGGCGCATCCAGCCATAAGGCTTCAAATGCATGTTTCAGCCGTTTTCCGCGCTCATCATTTTCGGCGCTTTTTTCACGCATCAGGGTCGCTTGTTCCAGCCGCAGTCCGCTGTTTTGCTTAATAAAACGATCTGTTCTAATCCACAGCGTCAGTTCGTCCCACAGTCGCGGGTGGTCACTCAGCTTGATCAGCACACAGCCTTTGTCTTGCAGCGACTCGTTTAAGCACTGCTGTTCATGGGCGTAGGTGCTGCTAAAATGAGCATCCAATGGCGACACCAGCTTAATCACCAAGTCTTCTTGCTGGCTGCCGTCTTTGGGATGACCATTACAAAACCGACTCAGCTTAAAGTCTTGTTTATTGACCGGATAGCGATAGCTGGTCTGCCGCCGCAGCACATCATCAAAGATCAGCATCGACAAGCGATTCGATTGTTCGCTGGGCTCTACTTCAGTACGGCGAATCTCGTTTTCGATTTCTTTTTCTTCGTTGGTCAAAAACACGTATTCGTCGCCATTGCGGGCGATCAGCAACTGCCGCTCTAAACGGCCTAAGCTTTGCTCAATCTGTTGCTTTAACTCGATTTTATCGTGGTCAATCTGAGCCACGGATAGGGTGACCAGATTGTCCAGCGTGCTTTTGAGCTCCTCGACATAACGCACCAAAAACAAAGTCTTGAGAATATTGCCGTCGAACTGATCCAAGCTGTCCGAGTCACAGGCTTGGTCGATGGTGCGTTTAACCGCAGGCTCCAAGAAGCCTTCAATCGGAGCATAAAACCGATAAAACGGCACCAGTACCGATAAATCTTGCTGCTTAATCTGCTTGGCAGCCGACTGAAACGCATCCAATAGCGAACGTTCCCCCATCGCCAGATGCTTGCCCGTCGCGCCTTTGGTACGGATCGACTCGAACACTCTTTGTAGCAGCAGATAGTGATACGGGATAAACGGATAGTTGGCGACAAAGCTGTCCGCGTCTGGGTAGTTTTTCAGCGTGGCGGTGGTGTTGCGATCAAAGCTGAGTTGATTGCGCAGAATATCCCCCGATTGGGCATACATTTCGGTCAGCGTCTGCGTGGCGGCGGCGGTTTTTTCCAGCAAGCGCTTTTGGATCACCTCCGCAGTATTGGAGCTAGACAACTGCAAGCGAGTGATAAAGCGCCCCTGAATCTTCGAAAAATCATCGCCGTCGCGTTTGTCCATGCCACCGATGGCCGCATCAATATCGGCCTGAGACGTGACAATCACCCACGCCCGACCATGACAATACGTGCCAAGGTCTTCAGTGATGGTCTGTAGCTTGAGCATCATCTGGCTGTTTTTGCCAATAAACTGACCGACCTCATCGACCAAAAACAACACATTGCGCTGACCGGATTGCTCGATGTATTCGTTGACCCATTTGCAAAAATTACGGATATCGAGTGGAAAATGCTGCTCTAAACTGTCCATCCATTGCCGCGCGGATTCCAGACTTTGGGCGGAGGCATGTGCCAACGCTTCGACCATCTCATCTCGAAAAAAATCATACGCATCGCGCTCAGTGTGCCACGTTGAGCCGGTCAATTCGGCAAACTTGGCCTGAAATGCCGCGTACTGTTGACGCTTGTCTAGCTCACGCTCTAAGTGCGCAATATGCGGAAAATCGGCGCAGTAGCCGATCCGCTCGTTAAACACTTTCAAAAATACTTTTAAAATCGCGTTTTCTTGGTCGTCGGTGTTGGCGCGTGAATCGATGTTAAACAAAATCACATCGGTCGGATGCTGCACCGACACCTGAATGTCTGCCCACAGCTTAGCATCGCTGATTTTGTCCTTAAAAAAATCCAGTGCCTGCTTGCTTTCTCCTAGATGGCTAACCTGTCGATTTTCCAGCAGATAAGACAGGATTTTAATAAAGTGTGATTTACCTGACCCAAAAAAACCTGAGACCCACACGCCGATTTTGCTGGCGTTTGCGCTGTTTGCATGGCGGATGGTCGGGGTATACACCGCAAAAAAAGCGTTAAAGTGCTTGTCTAGCTCTTTGGTAATCACGTACTCATCTAGTTCGACCCAAACGCTGGCTTGGTCGGTTTGTTCGGCCTTAACCACGCCATTGATATCGCGGCTGAGCGGTTTGGCAAAAATCTGTTCGATATTCATTTTTGATCCTAAAGGGTTACGCTGTGCCGCTTTCTGGCACCAGTTTGAAGGCACGGTAATAATGACGCGAGGCGACTTTGCCAAATGGCATTAAATCCAGTCCACTGTACTCGCCAGGATAAAACAACAGCAGCGGGGTTGCGCCCATCACATCTTGTAAGGCGCTCAGCAACTCATGCCCACGCACCAGCGGCCATGCACTGCCTAACCCAGAGAGTAGTACAAATTTTTGTGTATCAGGCTGGATCTGCGCCGCCAAAAACTGTGCGACTTTGGTCTGACTGAGTGGCCCAGCCAGTGACTTACGCAAGGCAGGTGCACCGACTTGGCGCTCGCGCTCAAAGGTACGCGCCAGTAGCCCACGCTGATCCAGCATCTGGAGTAATAACTCGAACAAGTTGACATGCGCAAACTGATAGCCCCGCTTGTTCAGCGTATCGCATAACAACCGAAGCTGTTCACGCACATGCAACTCGTCAGCGGCAGGATAATCAAAAATCCAAAAGCCGATCTCGTTGCCAAGTCCATCGTTTTGTAAAAAACGTGGGCTTTCGATCCGTTCCAAAATAAGGTCTAGCCGATGCTGTAAGGCGGTCAAAGCGTACACTCCATGAGCTGAATCAAATCCTCGCGTGCGTGTTGTCGTAGCCAGTGTTGCACGGGGAGCGCGACATAGACGGGTTGTAACTGGCGTTGCTTGCTGTTGTTCAGGTAGCCCGCCTCCACTAACGCCCGAATCACACTCATGCCCATCTTGGCGATGGTCGATGCTGCGTAGACCTGTAGTGCGGGATAAGCTCGCTGTCGCTCAGCAAAAAAAACTGACCAGACCTCGCGGCTGAGCTGGGTCTGATAGGTGTGCCGCGCCTCGGTGACGGGGCCACGCAAAAAATCCACAACCACAGGAGAATGCAGCAAAAATACCGAAAATAGCAACTGTCTAGCGATAGGGTCTGACGTGCCGGTCAGTAATTCGAGCCCAGCATCATCTAAATACGCCAACCGATTGCGCAAGGTACGCGCATAGCGTTTGGCGGTATGCCGCGAGGCTTTTTGTAGGATGTTGTCGTGTTGAATGAGCTTTTGCCAGTCCGTATCAGACGGATGCGCACGCAGGCAGGTTGCCACAATGCGACTTTCTGCAATCAGCAGACTACCGCCGGTGAGGTCGCCTAGGTAAGTATTGACAGCCATTGTGTATGAATACCCATACGGAAAGGGAGATTGTTCAGGATTCTAGCGCGAGAGTGTTAGTTTTTTGTTTGGCTTGGCTGCGAATCTGTTGCATGGCCTGTAATGCTGAGATGTTCAGTGCTTTTGCGATTGTCTCAATATCGGCGCGGCACAATGCAGGGTTGATTTTCTGGCACTCAGCCAGTTCCAAACCGTGCAGCCTGTCCCAGTAGTCTGATAGTGCGTCAACAGTTTTGCGCTTTGCTGCTGCTTTGTCTGGTTTAACCAGCTTGGCGTCGAGGTGATCGGCTCTGAGGGTAAACGAGAAACCGGTAATATTGCGGCCATTTTTGTGCTGTTCATAACTCACGTCAATATCGGTCAATAGGTTGATTTGCTGAACTGCCAAATCCAGTACATTCTTCTTAAAATCACCCATACGACGGTATTCGTGGTCTAACAATCCGATCTGCTCTCTAAACTCCTCAAGCGGGGTCACAGGGGTCTTGGTTTTCACGCGCCACTTGATCAGCAGCTCGTATAAGCGAATCGCGTAAGCACTGGTAAGACCAGCAACTTGTTTAAGCTCGTAACTGGTAAAATTGGCCTCCAGATCGGTGATGTGAGGAATAATCTCCAACCCGAATCGGACAACAATCGTGCCCTCTCCAACTTCATAGTCCACACCCGTCAACCAGCGCACACTCAGTGGCCTGACCGCCCCCCTGTCAGGATCGAATACGTCCAATTTAACGCGACGATTGAACAGCGTCTCCGCCGCTTCTGTCAG
>JBBKWW010000223.1:0-16932 GCA_037969155.1 Moraxellaceae bacterium | reverse complement strand
TTGACTTTAATCCGTAACTGCATACAATCAGCAGCGTCTACAAAAGACACTCACAACTTAAATTCGGGTGACTCAACATGTTAAAACAACTTTCCGTTATTGCCATCGCACTGCTGGCCACGCAAGCCAATGCAGCAACTGCCAGCCAACCTTTTGTTACCTTCGGTTTAGGTCAAAGCAGCTATAGCTAAGTCAGTGACTTTTGTGAAAATGAAATCGGTGTAAACTGCGATGATAAAGACACAGCATTCCGTATCGGTGCAGGTATTACCCTGTCACCAATGTATGCCGTTGAACTTACCTATATGAATCATGGTGAAGTCGGTGGTGCATATGCAGAACCAGGCTTTAACGCAAAGATTGATCTGGAAGCAGAAACTTTTGCATTACAAGTATCTGCGCAAACTAGCGTTGCACCGCAGGTCAGTGTATACGGCAAAGCTGGTTTGGCACTCACCAAAGCTAGCGTAAGCTATCAAGAAAACGATATCTTCTTTGGCTCATTTGGTGAAACCGACGACAATGACACCACAGGTTTGATCTTATCTATCGGCGCGCAATACGCCGTAATGCCTAACCTGATGGCGAATCTTCAGGTTGATTTTCTACCAGACGCGATTGAATACAAAGATGCCAACTTTGAAAGTGACATCACCACGATCTCTGCTGGCCTAAAATACCAATTCTAATCGCTCACTGCGCATAGACTCTAAAACCACTGCTTCGGCGGTGGTTTTTTGCTAAAAGATCAAAATTTGTCGCCACCAAAATGATAAATGTAACAAAATATTGACTAAAACCTGTATTCCAATACAATCAAGGATAGTCTTGAAAAAGACCTCCCCAACACCAATACGGGTACATCATCATGTTAAAACAACTGTCGATTATTGCGATTACCCTGCTTGCCACGCATGCCCATTCAGCCCTCAGCCAGCCTTTTGTCACTTTTGGCTCCGGTCAGAGCAACTATATCAGCGCTGATGATTTTTGCAAAAAAAGACCTCAGCTCAGCTGTGAGGATACCGATAGCGCATTTCGGATTAGTGCTGGCGTCGGGCTATGGCCGATGTATGCAGCTGAATTTACTTACCTCAATCATGGCGAAGCGAGTGCTAAAGGCGTAGTAGATAGAACAAATCAAGTCGAAAACTACATCATTAACGCCGAAAGTTTTGCCTTACAGCTATCCGGCACTGCAAACGTCATCGCACAACTTAGCGTGTATGGCAAAGCAGGTATCGCATTGACTAAGGCGGACGCGTCGTATCATGCAGCAGGTATTATCAACGGTATTCAAATCACAAAAAATGAGGATAGCCATGCATTTGGGGGCATCCTGACTGTCGGTGCACAGTATGCAGTACTGCCAAATATCATGCTTGAACTGCAAGCTGACTATTTACCCAATGCCATTAATCTTAAAGAAATTGAGTTTAAAACTGGCCTGACCCAAGTCTCTGCGGGTTTAAAGTACCAGTTCTAAGCTCTTGGCCTATGCTAGATCACAACTTAAACCACTGCTTCAGCAGTGGTTTTTTATGGCTTGATCTGGTGCGGGACGATCTACGGTGAAACAGCCTGCGCCAATTCCTCAGCACGGGCAGCAGTCATCCGCAGCATACAGGCATTCGCTTCTACTCGGGCGAGGCTACCGCCATCAGGATCGGCATAAAACTGACAATTGGCATCCCGATATGCCATCCATTTGCGTTGTACATTGCGCAGTTGGGTCTTTCGCTCAGCCGACAAGCCTGTCATCAGGTGTTGATAGTTTTGATTGAGCTGTTGGTCTTTGCGCTGATGCTCTTCCCCGATGCACTCGATCATACGGGTGGTCACGCCATCGCTATGATCCATGCACAGATCGTAGGACTTGCTCACGCTTGGCGAAGCAAGCAGATTGGCACTACACAATAATGCCCCGCAGCACAGTACGCGGTACAAGACACTCATCAGTAAGATCCAAAATCAGCACTATTCAACACATACTGATGCAAAATACCGTCAGCGGTATAGACTTGATCGTCGATCATTATGTATAAGTTGTTTATCAATAAAAGCAGTCAGTTACTCAATCAGGTGTTTTATGAATCGCATGTTATCGGCCATGATTGGTCTTGTCATCTGTGTGGTAGTGACCGGTGTCTATTTACACCATCGCACCCAACAACGTGCTGCTGAACATGTGGCGATGCTGGCAGAGCAGCAAAAAAATGCCGAGCGTTATGCTATCGAAAAAGTCCAACGTGAACAGGCAGCAGCGACTGCTAGAGCCGAACAAGCCGAATCCAATGACAGAGAGCAACGCGCTAACCAAAGCTCACAGCTAATGCAACGAATGTCTGAAAGCTTGCAGCAAGAATCTCGCGATACTCAGGAGTACATCGATGTCCTCAGAAATTTTCAGGGCATTAGCGCGGCATGGAGTGACACTGACGATGCGGATAAGCTGCGCAAAATTGCCGAGCGCATCAATGCAATCAGTGTACCTGCCTGCCTACAACCCTCCAAAAACCAACTGAGCGAACAAATTTTCTCAGAAGCCAATGGCGCAGACTCAGACTTGAGCAAAGCTGCGTTTTCTTTTTTCTTACAAGAACAAAAGCGTTGTGTACGCACGGTATGGCGTCCAGCTGGGTCAGTTTAAAATGGCTCACGGCATCAGCAGTGATAAGGCGTACTGCCGTCAGCACCACAGGTCGAACCCGACCTGATAGGCCATTGTGCGCCTGAGTGATGCATCTAACGGACAGGTTGGTCATTTCATTACACAGATAAACCCTCTAAGCTGATTCAACCTCATGCCACGGATTGCGCCATGCAAACTGCCATCACCCAACTGCTCGGCATTCAACATCCGCTGATTTTAACCGGCATGAGCTGGATTTCCACGCCTGAACTGGTCGCAGCGGTCAGTAATGCGGGTGGACTGGGGATTCTGGCGCTTGGGCCACTGTCGCCGGCACAAACCCGTGCGGCAATTATGCGCGTGCGTGAACTGACTGATCGACCGTTTGGGGTGAATTGTGCGCTGTTGATGCCAAATGCCAAAGAAACCGTTGAGGTTGCGCTGGAACTACAAGTACCCGTGATTAATTTTTCGCTCGGCAAAGGCGACTGGCTGATTCAGCGCTGTCATGCGTATGGCGGCAAAGTCATCGCCACTGTCACCACCGCCAAACATGCGCTGGCTGCCCAAGCGCAAGGGGTCGATGCCGTGATGGCAACAGGACATGAGGCCGCAGCACATGGCGGCGCAGTGACCTCTTTAGTCTTAGTGCCTGCCTTAGTCGATGCGCTCAGGATTCCCGTCATTGCCTGTGGCGGCTTTGCCGATCATCGTGGGCTGGTCGCGGCTTTAGCGCTCGGCGCATCTGCCGTGGCGATGGGATCGCGCTTTGCCACTTGCGCAGAAAGTCCATTGCACACTCAGACTAAGCAAGCAGTGATCGACAAAGACCAGCACGCGACCATTTATAGCCCGCACTTTGACGGCCTGCCTGCACGCTATATGCAGACCCCGACCGCAGCACGACTGACGCAACGACCGATGTCATTTTTTGTGGCCGCTTGGCAAGCGATGCGGGCAGCTCGACAATTGGACATTTCGATTTGGAAAGTGCTGGCGGGCTTGATCACACAACCACGCCAGATTCGCCTATTGGCTTGTTTTGCAGCGGCAACCCCGCGACTCAAAGCCGCGACTGAGCAAGGCGATTTAGAGCAGGGCATGCAGTTTATTGGCCAATCACAAGGGCTGATTCATGATACGCCGACCGCACAGCAACTGATTGATCGGATGCTACAAGACGCCGAGACGGCACTACAACAACTCAACCGCAACGCCGCAGATCACTAGGGTCTGTTGCCGTGTGAGCCACAGCCACGACTCGCTGAAACAGTATTACTCTTGAGATGCCGCCGCATCGTCGGCTGACTTATCCTCCGACAGCTTCACTCGAATCACACTGCCTTCAAAACGGGTGAGGTTGCTACGCTTAACTGCCGTCACTGCTTGTTTTGGATTCGGCATCTCCACAAAACCAAAGCCTTTCGACTGGCCCGTGGCTTGATCCAGCACAATTGTCACTGACGCCACATGACCAAATCCAGCAAACAACGTGCGAACTGCGTCCTCAGTGGTTGGCCGTGCCAAATTGCGAATAAGGATTTTCATAACAAACCGCGCGATTTCAAAAAATTGTGCCGCTATTGTAGGCGTGATAGCAGCAGTTTGGGGGATTTTATCGCCAAGAAAAACTGCTAGACTGCCCGCTGACGTAGACAGCTCAATGCGACCCCAGCCATGTGGAAAAAACTTAGAATCGCGATATTGTTGCTGGTTTTAGCCGCCGTGGCACTCGATACATGGCGTGCGAAAGCAGAATTAGACTGGCAGTTGCCATTTCATGTTGCGCTATATCCGATCAATGCAGACGGCAGCACCCGCGTGGCGGCTTATCTACAAACGCTGAGGGTGCAAGATTTTCAGCCGATTAACGACTACTTTTCAGCAGAGGCCAAACGCTATCAACTGCCCCTATCACGCCCGATCACCGTGCAGCTTGGCGAGACCGTCCACAGCATACCGCCCGCGCCGCCGCCTGATGGCAACTTGTTACAGGTGATCAGTTGGAGCCTAAAATTTCGCTACTATGCGTGGCGTAACAGCCCCGATGTCCCAATCAAACCACAGATTCGCCTGTACCTCCTGTATTATGATCCAACCACACAGCCACGACTAAGCCACTCCACTGCCCTAGAAAAAGGCCGCATTGGTCGGGTAAATGTGTTCGGCACCGTAAAACAACATGATCAAAATCTCGTGGTGATTGCACACGAGCTGCTACATACGCTCAGTGCCACCGATAAATATGACTTCAGCACGGGTTTACCCGTTTATCCGCTGGGCTATGCAGACCCCGCACAACAGCCGCTGTATCCACAACGTCGTGCTGAGTTGATGGGTGGGCGTGTCCCGATTAGTCCAAATGAGGCCAAAATTCCACTCGATCTGCATCAAACACAGATTTCTGCTTTGACCGCACATGAAATAGGATGGCTCCCTTAACACACCAAGGGGACGCTGATCGCTGCCCCTAGCTGCACCAGTCTGGCAATGACGATGTTAAAAAGCTTTTACTTTTAATGTGGCATCACAATAGCCTTTTTCGACATTACCAATCCAAATATCGTAATAGCCAGTTGTGGCAGCAGAAATACGAATTTTAGGATCTAACGCACCATTACTATCATCATCAAACTGCCATTTACTGGTCGGCGTGTTAATCAATAACACCGAGTCACATTTACTGGTCACTTTAAACTCAATCGCACGATTATTCGGATTTGCAGTGAGCTTAAACGTAAAATCAGGTGCTTCGGTGACCCAACCCTCACCGGGCATTTTGGCACACTCAGAGAGGTCAAGGTTGCCACCTGCTTCAATGGTATAGGTCTTGGCTGAATAAGCATCTTCAGCACTAAACTCGTATTTTTTCCCACTCTTTGCGTAATCTGGACAGGCTGCCAATACTACAGTTGAGCCGCAGCACAAAACTGCAAATGACAGTGCTGCTATCGCTTGTTTTAGCCGGTTTTTTTGACCAATAGACATGATTCACTCCAGATAACATCGTCCCTAGTTGCAAATTACACCTGCCTCACTTGCACTGTCAAGCAGAGCAAAATCAGTTGCGTTATATGACGGCAATTTATTTTTTAATATCCCCAATCTTGGCGATGGTTAATCTTGATCAAATAATAAGCTTCGAACTAACAGCGCGTTAAATCGGCTGGCGGCGGTCAATACGCGAATGGTTTCGAAGCCATCACCCGTACGCTCTAAACACACCCGCAACACGATAGCCGCTGATCAACCAAACCAAACATGCTATAGATTTGGCCGCAGTATATTTTTGGAAATGATACACATGACTGATACCTCCTATGTTCCGCCTCAAGTCTGGCAGCAGCCCGCCGATCAGGGCGGTGCTTTTGCCAAGATTAATCGTCCCGTGGCAGGTGCAACGCACGAAAAAACACTGCCAACGGGCAAGCATCCGTTGCAGTTGTATTCTATGGCAACACCCAATGGCGTGAAAGTCACCATCATGCTGGAGGAGTTACTGGCACTGGGCATCACCGATGCGGAATATGATGCTTGGTTGATTCGCATCAATGAAGGTGATCAGTTTGGCAGTGGCTTTGTGGCGATAAATCCTAATTCTAAAATCCCTGCGTTGCTTGATCACAGCATCACCCCGCCGCTGCGGGTATTTGAATCAGGGCATATTCTGCTTTATTTGGCTGAAAAATTTAACACCTTCCTGCCCACCACGCTGGCGGAGCGTACCGAATGCTTAAACTGGCTGTTTTGGCAAATGGCGAGTGCGCCGATGCTCGGTGGCGGCTTTGGGCATTTTTATGCATATGCACCTGAAAAATATGAATACCCTATCAATCGCTACAGCATGGAAGTTAAGCGTCAACTCGACGTTTTGAATCAGCGTCTGGCACAGTCGTGCTATGTTGCAGGAGATACGTATACCATCGCAGATATGGCGATTTGGCCTTGGTACGCAGCGCTGGTGCAGAATAAAGTCTACAACGCAGCAGCGTTTTTAGACACAGCAAGCTACACGCATGTCCTACGCTGGGCAGCGCTGATTGAACAAAGACCTGCCGTGCAGCGCGGACAGATGGTGAACCGCACGTGGGGCGAGCCTTCTGAGCAATTGCCCGAGCGGCATTCGGCTGGTGATTTTACAGAATAGACTTGATTTTAGTGTATTGAGGTTGGACAGCTTGATGCTGTCCAACCTCAGTCACAACTAGCGAATCTTAGCCATGGCTTAGCCGCCAACAAGCTCTAGACCCACTTTGCGCCATCCCACGTCAACATCCATTTGGTCGGCTTGCCGTCTTTTTCTGAGGCGACATACTGACTAGCGGTTTTACGGCTAAACTTCACCAAGACAGGATTACCATCGGGATCAGTATCAGGTGCTGCCAATAAAAACTGATACTTAGGATCAATTTTATCAGCAACCGAGCGTAGCTCAGCAATCAGTGGCGCACGAGTTTCACGGACTTTCGGGAATTTGCTGGCCGCCATAAACAATCCAGCCGCGCCATCTCTTAGCACAAAATAGTCATCATGCTTGGTTGAGCGCAGATGTGGCATTGGGATTGGATCAGCTTTTGGTGGTGCAGGCTGGCCACTTTTTAAGACCTTACGGGTATTGTCACAACCATCACAAGCAAAATATGGCCCAAATCTGCCAGTTTTCAGTTGCATTGAACCATCGCATTTGTCACACGGAATGGTGGGGCCATCGTAGCCTTTAATTTTAAATGTGCCCGCTTCTAACACATGCCCACTACAGTCTGGACTATTGCCACAGATGTGTAACTTACGCCCACCATCGACCAGATAGCTGTCCATCGCGGTATCGCAGATCGGACAACGTTTTTTGGCCATCAGATCAGCGGTTTCTGCGCCATCATTGTCGTCATCGGCCAAACCTGCCAATGACTCCACAGTCGCAAGGTTAATCGTGCCTTTACAGCGCTCTTTGGGCGGTAGGTTATAGCCTGAACAACCCAAAAATACGCCTGTCGATCCCGTGCGAATTTGCATTGGACGACTACACAATAAGCAGGCAACTTCCGGCACACTAACAGGCGGGTTCGGACGCATACCCGCCACACCGTCTTGCCCTTTGGCATGCATCAGCTTTTGTTTAAAGTCACCATAAAACTCATCCAGCACATTTTTCCAGTCGCGCTGACCATCGGCGACTTTATCCAACTGGCCTTCTAAATCCGCAGTAAACGCATAGTCCATCAGGTTACTAAAATTTTCATTCAGCCGATCAGTGACGATGTCGCCCATTTTTTCAGCATACAAGCGGCGATTATCCAGTGTGACGTAGCCGCGATCTTGAATGGTCGAAATAATGGCCGCGTAGGTCGATGGCCGCCCAATACCGCGCTTTTCCAGTTCTTTGACCAAGCTGGCTTCGGTAAAGCGTGCCGATGGCTTGGTGAAATGTTGGCTAGGATCAAGCGTGACTAGGTCGAGTACATCACCAATCTTGACCGCAGGCAACAGTAAGTCATCATCTTGCTTATTCACCGCAGACACACGGGTAAAGCCGTCAAAAGTCAGGGTGCGACCGCGCGCTTTAAGCTCCACGTCCGCCGCCGCAATGGTCAACGTCGAGGACAGATATTCCGCAGAGGGCATCTGACATGCCACGAATTGCCGCCAAATCAGCTCATACAAACGCTGCGCATCACGCTCTGCCCCGACCAATTGATCACCAGACAAAGCAACATTTGAGGGGCGTATCGCTTCGTGCGCCTCTTGTGCGCCGGCTTTGCTGCCGTACACGTTTGGCTTGGCGGGTAAATACCGCTGACCAAAATTATCTTCAATATAACCGCGCACCATCGTCAGCGCGTCTTGACTCAAAAACGTCGCATCAGTCCGCATATAGGTAATATGGCCGCCTTCATACAAGCGCTGCGCCAAAGTCATGGTTTTTTTGACCGAAAAACCCAAACGAGTGCTGGCGGCTTGTTGCAAGGTTGAGGTAATAAATGGTGCTGATGGATTAGTCTTGGTGGGCTTATCTTCACGCTGACTGATGGTATAAGTGGCTGTTTTTAATACGGCCAAAACTGCATCCGTTTCGGCTTTGTTTTTCAGCTTGAGGGGCTTGCCCGCTTGGCGCACCGCTTCGAGGCGAATCAGATCAGCAGCAGAGCTGGCTTGAATTTTGGTATCGGCATGAATCTGCCAGTATTCTTCAGGGATAAAGGCACGGATTTCACGCTCGCGCTCCACCACTAACTTCACCGCAACCGATTGCACCCGTCCAGCCGATAGACCACGGGCAATCTTTTCCCACAATAAGGGCGATACCATATAACCGACCACACGGTCTAAAAAGCGTCGCGCCTGCTGAGCATTGACTTTATCTAGATCGAGTTGGCCGGGCTGTTTAAAGGCGTTCTGAATGGCGTTTTGGGTGATTTCGTTAAATACCACGCGCTTATATTTGCTTGGACTGCCGCCAATCACTTGCTGTAAGTGCCAAGCAATCGCTTCTCCCTCACGGTCTAAATCGGTTGCCAGATAGATTTCATCGACTTGTGCGGCGTATTTCTGTAGCTCACGAACCACGTTTTCTTTGCCGGGTAACACTTCGTACTGCGCTTGCCAACCGTGCTCAGGATCAAGCCCCATCCGGTTGATCAAGGCAGACTGCGCTTTGGCAGCTTTTTCCTCAGCAGTTTGTTTTTGACCACGGACGGTAGCGACTTTTGGCTTCTCGCTAGACTTACCACCGCCACTGACTGGCAAATCCCGCACATGTCCCACGCTGGATTTGACGATATAGTCCGCGCCTAGATATTTGTTAATGGTTTTGGCCTTGGCAGGCGACTCGACGATGACCAGCGCCCGTACTTTACCCCGACTCGGACTGACCACCAGTTGCTCATCAGTATCGGCAACCGCTTGCAATTGCGTATCAGGGTCTACAACCGCTTCGACTGCTTTTTTGGCAGCAGGACGACGACCGGCTTTAATGGTGTTTTTAGTAGTGGCGCGTGGACGTGTCGGCATGAGAGATCAGATTCCGTATTCAGTGTAATGTGCTATTTTGGGCAGTATGTGGTGGCCGCTGTGCTAATTCAAGCATCGCAGCTTTTAGGCCATCAAGGCGCTCCCCGCGAATGTCAGTTTCTTCATCCCAATACAAACCAATCGAGTTGGCCTGCATCTCGATAGCAACCGCACCCGCTAAGGTAAACGGTTGATCGTGATAGCTGCGTGCGCCATGAATCACCCGTAGCCGACCATCGACCACTTTTGCTTGTACCAATGGCAACTGCGCATCAGCGAGAACCAGATGATAAAACGCCACCATACCGCCGGTACGCTGCGTGTCACCACGGACTCCTAGCCATGTCGGTGCTGCGACCAAACGCGGATTGAGTGCCATTTTTTTGGCTCGCTCACGCAACTGACCACGCAAGCGTTCGCGGGGGCTCGGTCGCAGCATCATCCATTGACCCAGTACAAACACAATAACAGTCGCGATAACAACATAGCCGGTTTGACTCACGATACGCCCCAATGACACTGCTGGATCGACAGCAAACGTCGCAAGGTTGCCTGAGCAAATTACAAAACACAAGCCAATTACGTCAACCATACGGCCAAGACACCGTGCAGTGACCCGTTTATCTGATCGATAGTTGTGGATTTTTTAGTGCAGCAGATCCACTTGATCGCCGACTTTTAACTGACCAAGTTTTTTTGAAAAATCAGTGAGATGTTGTGCTTGGCGCAACACGAGGTTTTGTCCCAGATAAATTTTTCTATCGGCATGGCGGCGTTGGCTAGCTAAAAATCGAGCAAAGCCTTGCGTCGATTGCTGGTCTTCTGGATTAAGTGTGGGAATCACACAACGACTACAAGGCTTGACCAGATCAAAGACCAACTCGCCCACTTTTAGACTCGACCAAGTATCTTCGGCAAAAGCAGCACAATCCCCCGCAACCACCAGATTAGGGCGAAAACGCCGCACATCGATGGTCGCACCCCATGCGACAGACAAGTGATCTAAAGAGGCTTGGCTGAGCAGCAACATGGGAAAGCCGTCCGAAAATCCAGTGTGGTGACCGGCCGCATACGCAGGATCGACCCGCCGCTGTGCCTGATCAGGACAATACACCAAGCGCACGGCCAGCCCAAGCCAGTGTGAAAGCTGTTGATTGACGACACTAGCGACCGGATGTGCTGGCATATGGTCATCCCAAACCTGCACGACTTCTGTCATCTCTAGTCGCGGTTGTGCGGTAATCGATTGTCCTGCCCACGTCAGAATCAGACTCGCTGCCGATACTTGCACCTGCAATGCGCCAAGTCGCGGCTGCTGGCGTTGCGTTAACATTCGGCCGTCAGCATCGACCAGTAACCAGCGTCTATCATGCTGTAAGCCATGCGCATCTAGCGTGGCCACTGGCAATGATAGCCCCTGTGCCGACTTCAAGGGATAATGCCATAACTCGCTGATCTGTAAAGCCATCGCCACTCTCTCATCCATTCAAACCGCTAAACTGGACTCAGTTCTGGACTTAATTCTGGACTGACCCGACTCGCGATGATCTGCGCGGCCAATTTTTGTCCAGAGAGCCACGCACCCTCAACCCGCGAACCATTCAGCCAATCCCCCGCAATGCCAAAATGTTGTGCCTGTTCATACCAACAGCCGACCGTCAATGCCTCAGAGGCCAACGCATACAACCAACGATGCACCCACTGCTGGGTCACCTGTACCGGTTGACCCACCACCTGAGTGAACGCCGCCAATAACTGCTGTGCCACCCAATCCTGCGGGGCCTCTACATGCGCCTGCGACCAGGCACGATTGGCATGTAAGACCCATGCCTCGACACCACCGCGCAGTGGCTTACTATTGTTGCGGGCGACCCAACCGAGAATACCACTGTTCACGAAGCAACCATCAAACGGCACGTCAATTGGCACTGCGCTGTGCAGCATTAATGTCCAGCTTGGTAACATGTCTTGCAACACTGCATCAGCATAAAAAGGATGGTTTATTTCTAATAAATCAACTATTTGTGGTGACGGCAACGCCAGTATCAAGTGCTTAGCCAACAGACTCGGCTGCGCATCAAACTGCAAATGCCAGTACTGTCCATCATGCTGACACTCCAATAACCGATGCTGTGGATGAAAAACCATATCACCCAATAGATGGCGACCAATCGCACTCATCCGAGGTACGCCGACATAGCGTGGCTGACTCGCAACCGCATGCAAGCCATCAGACTCAAGCGACATCAAGCGACCTGCCCACGGCCGCACCACACCCGCATCGATCCAGCCCTGAACCGTGTGCTGAAACGCCGCTGAGTGCGCGGTAAAGTACTGCGCACCATGATCAAAACCAAACGAACCGACTTGCGGATCATCAACACGACGGGTCGCCATGCGGCCACCTGCGCCGCGTGCCTTATCAAACACCATCACTTTCATACCAGCATCGGCCAATCGGCGGGCGCAACTTAATCCCGCCATCCCTGCACCGACCACTGCGACTTCTAACGGCATGTGCTGATCACTCTCATATCGGACATAAGCCTCCCTAGCTTGCCTTGATCAACCGCGTACAGCAAGCTCACGACAGGTCTTTTAACGGATTAAAAGCACTTTGCAGACCAACAACCCTTATACAAAATGCCTTCGGGTTACACGCTAAGCACTCGACCCTTTAATAATGCGGTGGACGATCCCCCATCACTGTAAACGGCTCAACCCCATGCTCTTGCTGCTTCGTAAACTCCATGCGCTGATATAAAATTTGTAGCTGTGCCTGCATCTCTAATAATTGCTGCGTTTGCTGCGTCACCATGTGATCTAGACTGTCCGTCAGCTCATCCAAAAATGTCAGACGCATTTCGAGCGTATCAATTCTGAGCATGCAACGCTCAAGCAACTGAGCCGGATTTTGAGCCGGATTTGATGAATCATTCATGCTTTACCCTCGTGATTATCGCCTTGGTAGGATCGACTGTCATATCCATCAGATAGGCTAGGCCAGATAAACTTTGACAGCACCCCTGTGGATGGTTAGCATCGCGCGGCAACTCGATGTTGACCTGCAACACCCTTATTCCGCTTTTAGATTTTTAAAGCATCTGCTCTGGACACCTGTGGTTATGGCTCTGATTACCCTACGCGACATTCAACTGGCTTTTGGTGGCCCTGCGATTTTAGACGGCGCATCGCTCAGTATCGAACGCGGTGAACGGGTCTGTTTGATTGGTCGCAATGGCGAAGGCAAATCGACCCTACTCAAGCTGGTCAGCACTGACTTACTGCCCGACAAAGGCGAAATCATCAAGCCTAATGGCTTGCGCATCGCCATGTTAGAGCAAGATGTACCGATGACCTCTGGCCGTGTTGAAGACATCGTGGCCAGCGGGGCAGGCGCAATTGCACAAGTGTTGGCAGATTATCATATTGCCAGCGACCAATGCGCCACTGGCGACATGGATGCCTGTGAGCGCATGAGTGACCTGCAAAGTAAACTCGATGATCAAGATGGCTGGACGCTACAGCGTCAGGTCGACACCATTTTAGACAAAATGAATCTGGATGGCCACGCTGATCTGTCCGAATTGTCTGGCGGCCGTAAACGTCGGGTATTACTGGCACGGGCGTTATTGACCCAACCAGATCTGCTGCTGCTAGATGAACCAACCAACCATCTGGATGTTGAAAGCATCGAATGGCTAGAACAGTTTTTATTGGATTGGCCAAATCTGACTTTATTGTTTATTTCGCATGACCGCGCCTTCGTTGATCGGCTGGCGACACGGATTGTTGAACTCGACCGTGGCGTGTTGCGCGGCTACGAAGGCAACTATACCCGTTACTTAGAGCTTAAAGCCCAGCAACTTGAAGCCGAAGAAAAGCAAAATGCTAACTTTGATAAAAAACTGGCCGAAGAAGAGGTGTGGATTCGCCAAGGTATTAAAGCCCGCCGTGTCCGTAACGAAGGTCGCGTGCGTGCCTTAAAAGCCCTACGTGAAGAAGCCAGTGCCCGTCGCAGCCAACAAGGCAAAGCCAACCTGACCGTCCAAGACACCAATAAGTCTGGCAAGCTGGTATTTGACATCCAGAATCTCAGCATCGGCTTTGATGGTAAAAATCTAGTCGACGACTTCTCGGCCATGGTCATGCGTGGCGACAAAATCGCCCTAATCGGTGATAACGGGGTGGGTAAAACCACGCTGGTTCGCGCCCTACTCGGCGAACAAAAACATGGCGGCAGCATCAAAACTGGCACGCAACTCGACATCGCGTATTTTGATCAGTTACGCAACCAGCTCGATTTAGAAAGAACCGTACTGGAAAACGTCAGCGACGGCGCCGATTTTGTCGAAATCAACGGTCAGCGGCGACATATTTTAAGCTACCTACAAGATTTCTTATTCTCACCAGCACGGGCACGGACACCCGTCAAAGCCCTATCAGGTGGTGAGCGTAATCGCCTACTACTGGCGCGACTGTTGCTCAAGCCATCCAACCTACTGGTACTCGATGAGCCGACCAACGATCTCGACATGGTGACCCTAGAGCTGCTTGAAGACATGCTTTCCAGTTATCCGGGCACATTGTTATTGATTAGCCATGATCGCGCCTTTGTCGATCAGGTGGTCACCTCAACGTGGGTATTTGATGGCCAAGGCGGACTCGAAGAGTATGTCGGCGGTTATCAAGACTATCTACAGCAACGACAGTTACAGCGCACGAGAAACAGCGAGAAAGCTGCCGCCAATCGCCAAAATCCGACCGCAGTCGTTTCTGCTGCTGCCACAACAATATCTAAAAAAGTGAAATTGAGTTATAAAGATCAACGGGAACTCGACAGCCTACCCGATCTGATTGCAGCACTGGAATCAGAGCAAACCATATTGGAGCAACAACTCGCCGATGGTGGCTTGTTTACCCAAGATCCTGACGCCGCGACAGCCGCAGTGACGCGACTGGCCGACATAGAACAAGAACTGCTGGACACACTAGATCGCTGGACAGCGCTGGAGGCTGCCAGCCAAGGAGACTAGACCGTATGAGCCACCCGATGATGCGTCCTATATTGCTGCTGGCTGTTGCCAGCAGCCTGATGACCGCTTGTGCCAGTCACAAGCCCAGTCCTCAAAGCACGAAAATCTATCATGCACCCGCACAAGCCTATAGCATGAACCTCGGATCACAAGCTTTTCGGGGCAATGTAACCCTGCGTGATAGCTGTAGCTCATTGGGATCAACACTGGACATTACCGATAGTTTAGGTCGATTTTTTCGGGTGGAAGTGGTGAACCTACTGAATAATCCGAACATCCAAATTCCTGAATTTAGTGACGAACATACGATTCAAGAGTTGGTGTTAAACGACTACTTAAGTCGGGTACATAAAAGCGCGAAACTCATCGAACAACGTCCAGTACACAGCCGTTTAGGTCGCTCACTATATGCTGTATTGGAAGTCAGTTCATTCCAAAAAACTGAGTATGTCGGCTATGTGGTGGCAAGGCGTGGTAATTTTGCCTATGTGTCTCAGCATATACAAAACAGCTACCGAGTCAAGGATATGCGTGACGTGTTGGCAATGCTGACCAGCGAGATTAAAATCCCGAGCATGACACCGCCCAACTTTCCGCGTGAGCGCACTGACTTGCCGTTGTTTATTGATCTTAAAAACAGCACCATCGAACAAGTCACTGAATGGCAAAAGGTTTCGCACTGTACATGAGTTCGACCGAAGCGCCCCGATTTTCCAGCCGCTTACTGATGCCCCGTTACTGGGGCATTTGGTTGGCGATTCTGATTTTGCTACCGATGGCCTATCTACCGTGGCGGATTCAATACTGGGTCGGACATGGTCTAGGCAATCTGATTTGGCGCTTTGGTCGTCGTCGTCGCCACGATACATTGACCAATCTGGCTTTGTGCTTCCCAGAACTCAGCGCTGAAGCACAACAGCAGATGGGACGTGAGGTGTTTCAAAACGCTGGAATCGGGATTTTTGAGAGCCTCAGTGCATGGCTACAACCGCAACGCTTTCGCCGCAAAGTCACCATTAGTGGCTTACACCATTTGGTCGAGGCACAGCAGCAGCAACGCAGTATCCTACTGCTCGGCGCACATTATAGTGCGCTTGATTTAGGTGGCCTGTTGGGCAGTTGGTTTTTTAAGATTGATACGGTGTATCGTCCGCAAAATAATCCATTACTGGAGTGGTTCATCACTCGTCTACGCACCCCCATTTATCAAGAACAAATCGACCACGATGACATGCGCAAACTGGTACGTGCGCTTAAAGCCAAACATGTGGTGTGGTATACACCTGATCAAGATTTTGGCTTAAAACAAGGCGTCATGGCTGATTTTTTTGGTGTTCCAGCGGCAACACTGACTGCGCAGCGTCGACTGGCACGCATCGATCACTCCGCCGTGCTGGCTGTGCATTTTTATCGGCAAGATGATCGCAGGCCACATTACCACATGACCATTACTGCACCACTGACCGACTATCCGTCATCAGATGAAGTCGCAGATGCCAACCGCGTCAATCAATTGCTCGAAGGACTCATTCGGATTGCACCAACACAGTATATGTGGTTTCACCGCCGCTTTAAAACGCGCCCGAACGGCATGCCAAGCGTATACAATCGCCGCAATTGAGTTGAGGGCTGTAGCTGATGATGGCTTAATGCATTGATCTTACGAATTTTAATATTGAAATTTTCCGATCTGCAAAAAACACAACCCGAGTACAACATCCTGTTGGCTCGGGTTAGCGTGGGGCTGTGCTTGTTTATTTTTCTTGCTTGATCTCCATATCAACAGTCTTTTCCGTGACTGACTCCATCGGCGGGGTGTTACTCCATTTGAGCGTTGATCCGTGCTCTGTTCCGTGTGCCGATGAAGAGATTATGCCCCTAAGCTGTCAGACAACAAAGACGAAAAACATCACAAACCGTGTAAGCCAAAGCGTACAAAAAAATACACTTTATTGTTTTATATTGGTTTTTGTGTAGTATTGTTTTGTAGCGTGATCACATCGATATTGTCAGACAGTTTATATCAATCCATTGAATAAACCTCACTCAATCCTCCCCTTGCGCCGTATACGGCTCATCCTTTTCAAAGGAGGGAACTCCCCTTTTTTAAACGAGTGAGCGGCTTTACGGAATACACTCCTCATGCGCAAGGGGGATTTCGATATATCAGTTTAATTCGGTGAAATGGGATTAGAGAAAATCTGCTTGGTGCTGTGGATGTCTGACTTGAGCCTGCTCAATCCCTTGCTCAATTCG
>JBBKWW010000222.1:0-5969 GCA_037969155.1 Moraxellaceae bacterium | reverse complement strand
ACCAAAGCATTCGACGTGCGTGATGGTCTCGGTATGAAGCTGGTACAAGACTGCGGTGTAAAAATCGTTATCATTACCGGCAGAACCAGCAATATCGTCAAGCAACGCATGGACTCTTTGGGCGTTGATCTGGTGGTGCAAGGGCGCGAAGACAAAGGCATCGCCTTGGCTGAAGCCTGTCGTCAACTCGGTGTGCTACCCAGCGACTGTGCCTATATGGGTGACGACTGGCCAGACTTAGGGGCATTGGCTATGGCTGGACTGGCCGTAACCGTACCCAACGCACACCATGAAGTGCGTCGACGGGCACATCTGGTCACCCAAGCCAGTGGCGGACGTGGTGCAGTACGCGAATTATGTGACGTGATTCTACAGGCCAAAGGTCAATATGATACGATGCTAGAGCGTTTCTTGGCGGTGCGTGGCGAATAACGTAGCGCAACCAGCCAGATTTTTTCACATCTATTGAAAGAGGTTGCTTGCGCAGTCAATGGATACTCGCCTGCTCTACCTAATTGCCATGATTGTGGTGGCGTGCTCTGGCTGGTATTACTGGCAAAGTGGCAAGCAATCCAAACCAGATTATGCCTTAAATCAAGGCATTGCTTATTCTGCGCGCGATGTCAAGCTGCTACAAACGGATGAGCAGGGACAATTGCAAGCCACAACTCAGGCGACTGAGTTGCGTCACTTTAGTACCACTGAACGAACTGAATTGGATCAGATCGAAAGCATCTGGTATCAGGCTGGACAAACCCGTGCAATTTTAACGGCTCAACATGCCGAACTCTCTGAACAAAATCAAAAAATCGTATTGAATGGTGCTGTACAAATTCGTCACATCAACCCCACCAATCAGCAGGAAACTCACTTTAGTACCACACAATTAATCGGTTATCCTAAAACCCGTCAGATCGAAACCGATCAACCCGTGCAAGTGATCAGCCCACAAGGGATGATGAACAGCCAAGGCCTGCGCGCAAATCTCAGCGAAGGCGACTATGAACTACAACGAATTCGGATTGAATATGCGCCAGCCCTACGCCCCTAACCTCTTCTCGCGTGCTGTGCTACTGGTGTTGTGTGGCATAAGTATGTCACTCACGCCAGCGCAAGCACTGCCCAGCGACCAAAACCAACCGGTCAGCCTAGAGGCAGATCGGGCGACTTATAACGAACGTACAGGCATTACCACCTACACCGGCAATGTGTTAATTACACAGGGTAGTATTCGTATCGAAGCGGATAGCATCGTGGTCAATCTCACCAGCAATCGCAGCATTAAAGATGCGACTGCAAAAGGCCGTCCAGCACGCTTTCAACAACAAATCAGCAGTGATAAAGGGCTTGCACGGGGTGAAGGACAAAGTGTGCTGTATGACGCCCAAGCAGGGCTAGTCACGCTGACCGGCAATGCCTTGCTGAGCCAAGATGGTGCACGCTTTAGTGGCAACTCAATCCGCTATAGCATCACTCAAGGTGATATCGAAGCGCTTGGTAATACCCAAAATCGGGTTAAAATCGTGATTCCACCGAATCAGACGCCTGTTTCAACGCCTGCAAAAACCCCTTGAGCACACACATGAGCACAATTACGCCCGTGGTACAGCACCTCGAAATCCGTCATCTGGCCAAAAGCTACAATAAACGACTGGTGGTCAAAGACGTGTCGTTTAAATTGCATAGCGGACAAATTGTCGGTTTGCTTGGCCCGAATGGCGCAGGCAAAACCACTAGTTTTTATATGTTGGTCGGCTTAGTGCGTATGGATCGCGGCTGCATTCTGCTAGATGGTAAAGACTTATCAAGCCTTGCCATGCATCAGCGAGCACGGCATGGCTTAGGCTATTTACCACAAGAAGCCTCTATTTTTAGAAAGCTGAGTATCGCGGATAACATCCTTGCTGTCTTACAACTCCGTAAAGACTTAAATAAAAAGCAGCAGCAAGCACGCCTAGAAGAGCTCCTCGAAGAATTTAGTATTACCCATATTCGAAATTCACTCGGCATGAGTGTGTCAGGTGGCGAGCGACGACGCGCAGAGATCGCCCGTGCGTTAGCCGCAGAGCCAAAATTTATGCTGTTAGATGAGCCATTTGCAGGTGTTGATCCCATCTCAGTCGGTGATATTAAACAAATTATCGAACGACTCAGCGCGCGTGGTATCGGCATCCTGATCACTGATCACAATGTGCGTGAGACCCTAGCGATTTGTGAAAAGGCTTACATTGTCAGCGAAGGCTCAGTCATTGCTGAAGGCAACGCCGCAGAAATTTTAGCCAATGACTTGGTTCGCCAAGTCTATCTTGGCGATGATTTTAAGGTCTAATCAATAACGGGCGTGCTGATCACTCAGCAACGCCTTATGATTGGTGATCAGCTATAGCCGCGCCGCCAATTCCGCACCGTCCCGAATCGCGCGCTTAGCATCCAACTCAGCAGCTAACTTTGCACCCCCGATAATGTGATAGCGCGCACCCGTCAATACGTTTTCAGGCGGCATAATCTCACACACTGAATCTTGTCCAGCACACACCACGATGGTATCGACCCGTAATAACTGAGACTGCCCATCGACCTTTACCCACAACCCCTCAGCCGTGATTCGCTGGTAATGTACCCCGCGCATCATCCGTACGCCGTGTTTCTTTAAACTTGCACGATGCACCCAGCCGCTGGTTTTACCAAGTCCTGCACCCACAGAGGTGCTTTTACGTTGCAGTAAATACACTTCACGATAGGCAGATTGTAGTTTAGGTCGAACCAGCCCACCTTCAGTGTGGTAATCGACCCGAGGATCAACACCCCACTCACGTTGCCAATCCGCCAGTGGCTGCGGTTGTGGTACACGCGGATCATGCACTAGATACTCGCTGACATCAAAACCAATGCCACCCGCACCAATCACTGCGACCCGCTGCCCGACCCGCGCACCCTTTAGCACCTCGCTGTAACTCAGCACATTGGGCAACTCAGCCCCTTCTAACTGTAAGGGTCTGGGCAAGACACCTGTGGCGACCACCACATCGTCATACCCCTCACGCTCAAGCTGCTCACGTGACGCACGGGTATTTAAGCGTACCTCGACGCCTTTTTTGGCAATCAGGCTGTGAAAATATCGAATCGTTTCATAAAACTCTTCTTTACCAGGCACGACTTTTGCTAAGTTAAACTGCCCACCCAGCTCATGACCTGCTTCAAACAAAGTCACCTGATGACCGCGTTCAGCAGCAACCGTGGCCGCTGACATGCCAGCCACACCGCCACCCACCACGGCAATTCGGCGTGGCTTCCGGGTTTTCACATAGACCAGCTCTGTTTCAAAACAAGCACGCGGATTCACCAAGCAACTGGCGCGTTGATTTTGGAAGGTGTGATCTAAGCACGCTTGGTTACAAGCGATGCAAGTGTTGATTTCATCGACTCGATTGGTCGCAGCCTTATTCACCCATTCTGGATCGGCCAAAAATGGCCGTGCCATTTGCACCAAATCCGCTTTGCCCTCAAGCAGCAGGCTCTCGGCAGTTTCTGGCATGTTGATCCGGTTCGACGCAATCACGGGAACATTGACTCGCTCACGCACATGCGCCGTGACATCCACAAACGCTGCACGCGGTACCGAAGTCACAATGGTCGGCACACGTGCTTCATGCCAGCCGATACCACTACCGAGCAAGTTAATCCCCGCACTTTCTAAAGCTTGGGCAACCCGCACCACCTCTTCCATCGTATTGCCATCATGTACCAGATCTAACATCGATAGGCGAAAGCATATGATGAATTTTTCACCGACTGCATGCCGAATCGCCCGCACAATATCGACCGCCAGCCGCATCCGATTGTCAATCGAGCCACCCCATTGATCGGTGCGTTGATTGACATGTCGACTCAAGAATTGATTGATCAAATAGCCTTCTGAACCCATCACCTCCACGCCGTCATAACCCGCCAGCTTGGCCAGCTTGGCACAGCGCGCGTAGTCAGCGATGGTGCTACGAATGTCTTTTTCGGACAATTGACGTGGCTTAAATGGTGAAATCGGTGACTTAATCGGACTCGACGACACCACAAAAGGCTGATAGCCATATCGGCCTGAGTGCAAAATCTGCATCAAAATCTTACTGCCATGCCGATGCACCGCATGCGTGACCAAGCGATGATTGGCCACATCGGTGAGATGGTTCATCGTGCCGCCCGCAGGCAGTAGCCAGCCTTGCCGATTCGGTGAAATCCCGCCAGTAATAATCAAGCCAACGCCACCACGCGCCCGCTCAGCAAAATACGCAGCTAGCTTCGGATAGTGATAAAACCTGTCTTCCAATCCTGTGTGCATTGAGCCCATGACCACACGGTTACGAAGTTGGGTGAAGCCCAAATTAAGCGGTTCGAGCAAATGCGGATAGGGTTTCATGGACAGCTCACATCGGTGGAAAAAATGTTTTACGGCGTGTTCAAGCATGACAACACAGTAGATCAGTGGTAGACGAGATCAACAGTAGGCAAAATTAGCACATTCACGTTCCGTGTCGGCAGAATCTAGATCTGGGCGCTCGATACAAGTGTAGACAGTGACGTGACTAAAAATCTAGTGTTGATCATGCCATTCGATCAGGTCAATATGATCAAGTCGTACCGCCGAGACCAATCGTAGCGACCTAACCAGTCTGACTCAGTGGGCAAGTATCGATCAGGTCGCTGTAACGCAACGTATGCCTCCAAAAGGCGATTCATCATCGCCTGTTCGGAGCGCCATTTTTACGCGGGAATGTCACGCTGTGACACACGGCGAATCGCTTCTTTTAAGTTGTCATAACCGCGAATCGATTCAAACTGTGGAAACTCCGCAATCACATTATCCGGCGCATCAAACAAAAAGCCATGATCTGCTTCACCCAGCATGCTGGTGTCATTGTATGAATCACCCGCCGCGATCACCCGATAGTTCAAGCCATGCAAGGCTTTTACTGCTTCGCGTTTTTGATCGGGCTGACGCAATTTATAATCCGTGATCATGCCATCTGCACCGACTTCCAAGCGATGACAAAAAATCGTCGGCCAGCCCAGTTGTTGCATGAGCGGATGTGCAAACTCATAAAAGGTATCGGACAGAATAATCAACTGAAAATGCGTGCGCACCCACTCGACAAACTCTTTAGCACCGTCTAAAGGCCCCATATCCGCGATCACTGCTTGAATATCAGCCATGCCCAAACCATGCTCACGCAAAATGTTCAAACGCTGGGTCATCAACACATCATAGTCAGGAATATCACGGGTGGTGGCTTCTAGCGCTTTAATACCCGTTTTTTTAGCAAAATTAATCCAAATTTCAGGCACAAGCACGCCTTCGAGGTCAAGACAAACCAGTTCCATAACAACTCCTTGCGGCAATAGCGCCGAATAAAAACGAGACTTGCGCGATCACTTTTCGACGCAGTACTGACGCGCAGCACTGTACCGTGCTTTACCAAAAAGGTCGAGTAGCTTGATGACGGCTGACGACTGCGCAAATTTTGCGATTAGCGGATTGATTGGCTACAATCCAACGCTCTAGCCCGCTGCGATGACTTGATATTATGTCGACTATTATTCCATCTTTAGACTCAATTGACGCACTGGCACAACAGTTTGCCCGCCTTGATCCAACGGATCAACCTAGCGCAATTTTAAAGCATGCCCTAAGCCAAGGTGCTGAGATCGCGATTTCATTTAGTGGTGCAGAAGATGTGGCGCTAATCGGCATGGCACATAGCCTACGGCTGCCGTTTCGGGTGTTTAGTCTGGATACCGGCCGCTTGCACGCTGAAACTTATCAATTTTTGGAAACCGTGCGCAAACACTTTGGCATTACCATTGAGTTTTGTTTTCCAGAAGCCGACGCGGTACAACAACTGGTCAGCGAAAAAGGCTTGTTTAGTTTTTATCAAGACGACCATAAAGAATGCTGTGGTATCCGTAAGGTGCAGCCA
>JBBKWW010000221.1:0-6319 GCA_037969155.1 Moraxellaceae bacterium | reverse complement strand
ACAAACTGGGCAACAATGCCTAGATCATCGCCTAAAACGCTGCTCAGCCACGGATTAGCCTTGGTTTAGCTGTGACAAAATAGCCGCCTGATCGCGGCTTTTTTGTTTTTAAATCTTAGGGGCTGTTGACGTTTGAGCCACGGCCGCGACACTGGCAATTTTTGAGGGGATACAAGGCGTGAATCGTGAAGCTTAGTCATTCTAAGCAAACGACTCGCAACGCAGTAGCCCCCAAAAACTGCCGTGTCCCTTCGGGTTGCTGGCAAAATACTGCCATACCGCGTTGTCACATTGTCAAAGGGAGTGACCATTTGACAATGTGTCGCCTTGTCTGTCAGCATTTTGCCTTGCAACGCGGTTCGCGTGCGAAACGTCAACAGACCCTAGCGACGGCAGCTAGATCGGCAGATTGTCGATCATCCAACATGCAGCCCGAAGAGACTTCGAGCTGCTCAGCCCGCTTACACGCCGATTTTGGCGATTGCACCCCATGCTGGAATCACTGTTTGCATCAGTGGCTTGAGTAATTTCATATTACAGGCAATCACTTGGCCGTTTTCCATTGAGCCTTGGCCGCCCTTACAATCGACCACCGTGCCGCCTGCTTCGCGCACCAACAACTCACCTGCTGCAATATCCCACGGCTTGAGACCCACTTCAAAAAACCCATCAAAGCGACCTGACGCGACATAGGCCAAATCCAAGGCGGCCGAACCCGTCCGCCGCACTTGTGCGCCAGCATCCGTGACGGCCAGTAATGCCGCAAAATGCTGCGGTGCAAACGAAATGACCTCGCCATTACGAGAGACTTTTGGGGGATGACCGACGGTCAAACCTGTGCCCTGTAAGACGTTTTTATCACCAACTCGAATCCGACGCTGGTTCATCATCGCACCGCCACCACGCGTGGCCGAAAACAGCTCATCGCGCACGGGATCGTAGATCACGCCATGCTGAGTCACGCCTTTGTGTTGTACTGCAATCGAAATACAAAAATGAGGAAAGCCCTGCACAAAATTCTGCGTGCCATCGAGCGGATCAATCACCCAACACCACTCGGCATCATCGCCTTGGCCTTCTTGGAGGCCGAATTCTTCACCTAAAAAACTATGTTTTGGATAACTTTTTTTCAAGATCGCAATCGCCATCTCTTCGGCGTAACGATCTAAGCGGGTGACCAGACCAGCCAAGCCTTTGCTCTCGACTTGTAGGTCGATTTTATGACGGTTTTGGTGGGCTTTGAGCAGCTCAGCACCGACTTTTTCAGCAGCTTTTGCCGCCATGACTACCATTGGTTCCATATCACCACCACCATCACAAAAACAAAACGTCAAAGAATCAAACCACATCCACACCCGACTACAACTCGTCGCAGTAGCTCAGGGGGGACGTACAGCAATCACCACAAATCTTGGGCGCTAACGACATAGTCGCCGTTAAAAACGCGGCAAGTCTAACAAATCTCACCGCGCCTGACGACTATTGATTGCGCGATGACCGCTTTTGCAATACTAACTCAGCGGCAAACGCCTGCACCGATTGTGCAATCCCTGCCGCATCCAAACCACAATCTGCCAACATCTGAGCAGGCGCAGCATGTGCTAAAAACTGATCCGGCAAGCCAAGGTTTTTAACGGGCACATACAGACCAAGTGCATTGAGTGCTTCATTTACTGCACTGCCTGCACCCGCCATGATTGCATGCTCTTCAATAGTTACCAGCCCATGACAGGTCTGTGCAAGCCGCTGGAGCTGTGCCAGATCGAGCGGCTTAATAAAGCGCATATTAATCACTTGCACACCCAACTCAACAGAGGCCAGCAGCTGCGCCGCCTGTAACGCCGGATACACCATACTGCCAAACGCCAATAGCGCAATCTGCCGCGCTGCATCAGGATTCAGATGCGCCAAAAGCTCACTTTGACCCATCGGTAATACGCTGAACTCAGTGTCAATCACACTGCCGACACCCGTGCCACGTGGATAGCGTACCGCCGCTGTGCCGCGATATTGATAAGCGGTGTACAGCATTTGGCGGCATTCGTTTTCGTCTTTCGGTGCCATCAACACCACATTGGGTAAGGTGCGAATGAATGCATAATCAAACACCCCTGCATGGGTCGGACCATCTTCACCGACCAAACCCGCCCGATCAATCGCAAAGGTCACATCGAGATTTTGCAAGGCGATATCATGCACCAGCTGATCATAGCCACGCTGTAAGAAAGTCGAATAAATCGCCACAATCGGCTTGAGTCCTTCACAAGCCATGCCCGCCGCCAAGGTCAGCGCGTGCTGCTCAGCAATTGCCACATCAAAAAATCGCTCAGGATAATGCTGAGCAAAACTGACCATGCCTGAGCCTTCACACATGGCTGGAGTAATCGCCAGCATCTGGCGATCACGCTGAGCCAGATCACACAGGAACTGGCCAAACACATCCGAGTATTTTTGCGGTTTAGGCTGGTCGCTGGGCAATGCCGCAGGCTTCACCGCATTGAGCTTGCCGATGGCATGATAACCAATCGGGTCGGCTTCAGCCGCTGCAAAGCCTTTGCCTTTGGTCGTGTAGATATGCACGAGGCGTGGGGTTTTTCGCTGCTTTAACAGTCGCAACACTCGCAGCAGCTCAGGTAAATCATGCCCATCAAACGGGCCAAAATACTCAAAACCAATCGCCTGAAATAAATTTTGCTCGCAGTCTGGCGCAGCTTTACGCGCTTTAAATTGCATATCGGGTCTGGGCTGCATCACTGGCTCAGCCTGATCGGTCAGGCCGACCTGATAGCCACTTTGCCATAAGGCCGCCAAATGCCGTGAAAAACCACCGATACTGCACGAGATCGACATGTCATTATCATTCAACACCACCAGCAGGTCAGCCTGATGCTGTACCGCGTCGTTCATCGCTTCGAACGCCATGCCCGCAGTCATCGCACCATCACCAATCACACACGCCACACTGCGCGGGTCACGCTGATAACGCAAGGCCAGTGCCATGCCGAGTGCCGCTGAAATCGAGGTGGAGGAGTGCCCCACGCCGAAGGTATCAAACTCGGATTCTTCACGAGTCGGAAATGCAGTCAGCCCGTCTTTGGCACGGATGCTCGGTAACTGCTCGCGCCGCCCCGTCAGCACTTTATGTGCATATGCCTGATGACCAACATCCCACACCAGCCGATCATGTGGGGTATCTAAGACCGCATGCAATGCGATGGTCAGCTCGACAACACCGAGATTCGCTCCAAAATGCCCGCCACTCTGCCCAACGGCATATAGCAAGTACAGCCGCAGCTCGTCGGCCAACTCACACAGCTGGGTAGTTGAAAGAGATTTCAGCTGCTTGGGATGATCAATCTGATCCAGCAGCGGGGTATGGGGTCGATGGGCAGGAATAGTTTGGTGCATCATACGCCTTAATTAAGCCTGAGCTGACGAACAGCAGCTTGGGTACACAATTGGCTTGGCCAAATGGAACAGCCACATCAAGTGTGAATGCTACCATTTGCGACTGTAATGGCCTAGCACCTTAATTGAAGTGTTGGTGAAGTGTTGATGTAACTTAAGCGCTCAGCCCGACCATCAAATCATTACGCATTGACACCGTCCCCGTTCTTTAGACCGAGAAGATACAAAGATGTCAAACATGATCACTTAAATATGTGTATTGCTGCGGAGGCAGTGGATGATCGTTTTGTATTGATTCGCAATTGGATACAGTGTCATTCCTGACCGAGCTTGAACAGGCATTGAACCGCGATATACTGTTGTCCAAGATTTGTGTGACCAAACAACCCATGAATGGACTGGTCAGTTCAGCCAAAACTTAGCTTGTTGACCCACTGTATAACCGACAATTCAGACCAGATCGCCAATGTTGGGTATACTGTATTATTGTTGATCTTAGCCTGAGGAATCGATCATGCCGTTTCAATTTGTGGCGTGTTCCAAACTGCCCACGCAATATGGCACCTTCGATATTTCCGTGTTCGAAGATACAGACACAGGCAAAGAACATGTTGCGCTGTCCCTCAACATGACTGAACCGTCTGAACAACCCGTCTTATTGCGCGTGCATTCTGAATGCCTGACTGGTGATGCGTTTGGCTCACTGCGCTGTGACTGTGGCCCTCAGCTACAGGCGACCTTGCAGCTGATCCAAAAACAAGGCCGTGGGGTGATTTTATACTTGCGCCAAGAAGGGCGCGGTATCGGTCTACCGAATAAAATCCGTGCCTACGCACTGCAAGACCAAGGTCATGACACCCTCGATGCCAATCTGATGTTGGGTCTGCCCGCCGATGGTCGCACTTATGAAATGTGCAAAACCATGCTCGATCATTTTGCGGTACAACAGGTCAATCTGATTACCAATAATCCTGCCAAACAAAAAGCACTGCAAGATTTAGGCTTTCACATCACACAGCGCACCCCGCTCCACGTCGGCTACAATCCGTTTAATGCCGGTTATATCTCGACCAAACGTGACCGCATGGGTCATCTGGAATAGCTATCCTGCAAAAATCCCATATTTTATTTATGGGATTATCGCTATGCTAGGCTACTTTCAAATCATCCGTGGTGAGCCGTCATGTCCGAGCATCCAACCTCAGCCGATATCCAGCGCGTCCGTGAATTTTTGCTGCAACTACAAATAGATATTTGTACTGCTATCGAGCGACAAGAGCAATTGGGTGGCGGCAATGCATGCTTTGTACCCGATGATTGGACCCGCGAAGAAGGCGGCGGTGGACGCTCTTGTGTCCTGCAAGACGGTGACGTGATCGAAAAAGGCGGGGTGATGTTTTCACATATTCACCTGTCACACCTGCCTGCTGCTGCGACCCAGCGTTACCCACAATTGGTCGGTGCCAAGGCTCAAGCAATGGGTGTCTCGTTGGTGATTCATCCGAAAAACCCCAACGTCCCCACGTCACACGCCAATGTACGCATGTTCATTGCCGAAAAAGAAGGCCAAGATCCTGTCTGGTGGATGGGCGGCGGCATCGATCTCACGCCATTTTATCCCGCCGAAGAAGATTGTGTGCATTGGCATACCGTGGCGCGGGATTTATGCACGCCGTTTGGCGCTGAGGTGTATCCAAAATATAAAACATGGTGCGACGATTATTTTTATTTAAAACACCGTGATGAACAACGTGGTATCGGTGGCTTATTTTACGATGATCTAAATGATTGGGGTTTTGAGCGGTGCTTTGAATTTATGCAGGCGGTCGGTCAAGGCTACTTGGATGGGATTATTCCGATTTTTCAACAGCGCCAACAGCTGCCCTACACTGAAGCACAGCGTGAATTTCAATTGTATCGGCGCGGGCGCTACGTCGAATATAACTTGGTGTATGATCGCGGCACGATTTTTGGGCTGCAATCTGGTGGCCGAATTGAATCGATTTTGGTCAGCTTACCGAATTTGGTCAGTTGGCATTATCGGCCTGAGTGGGCAGCCGGATCACCTGAGGCACGCTTAACCGAGTATTTTCTCAAACCGCGTGAGTGGGTTTAATTTTTAGGCTTCCTGATTTATGAAACACTTTGCAGTTATCGGCAATCCCATCACACACAGCCGCTCACCCGAAATCCATCAGGCTTTTGGTCAGCAAACCGGCATTGCGCTGTCCTACCAAAAACTACTCGCGCCGCTAGATGGTTTTGTTGAAGTGGTGTTTGCGTTTTTTGCGGGGGGTGGATTTGGCTTAAATATCACCGTGCCGTTTAAAGAGCAGGCCTTTGCGCTGGCTGAAATACTGACCGAACGGGCGCAAGCCGCACAAGCGGTCAATACCTTATGGATCGCCAATGGCCGACTACATGGCGACAATACCGATGGCACAGGGTTGGTCAATGCCCTGCTGGATATCGATTGCCCATTCGCAGGCACGCGAGTACTGATTTTGGGTGCAGGCGGTGCGACGCGCGGGGTAATCTTGCCACTGATTCAAGCGGGCGTCACCGAGCTGGTGATCGCCAATCGAACGATAGCGCGAGCTGAACAGCTGATTGCAGATTTAAAGCCATTTACCCAATCGACTAAACTGACTGCCTGTGGCTTAGATCAGTTGTCAGGCAAGTTTACCTTGGTGATCAATGCGACCTCGGCCAGTCTGAGTGGTGCTGCTTTGCAACTGCCTGCGGCACTACAGTTTAATTATGCCTATGAAATGGCCTATGGCAAGCCATCAGATTTTATGGCGCAGACTCAGGCGCGTGGCGTGGTCACGGCTGATGGATTAGGCATGTTGGTTGGGCAGGCCGCAGAGGCGTTTGCGGTGTGGCATGGCGTGCGACCAGAGGTGGATGC
>JBBKWW010000220.1:0-29969 GCA_037969155.1 Moraxellaceae bacterium | reverse complement strand
ACCGCGCTACGCTCACCCCCACCGGCCGCAATGTTGACCAACGTCCCCGTCACCGCTGCTGCTGTACCAATCGCTACGGCTGCGGTTCCCATCATGGCGTGATGCAGCTTGCCCATCGATAAGGCACGTACCAGTAGATCGATATCAGCCGCGTAAACGGTTTTACCGCTGGAAGATACATAGTCTGTCGGCGGGGCAACAAAAGCGATTTTGGGGGTATGTTGCCGGGTTAAGGCTTCACCCGCATTTTTGATCAAGCCCATACGCAGCGCACCTGCCACCCGAATCCGTTCAAACATCGCCAAGGCTTTGGCATCGCCATTGATTGCTTCTTGCAGTTCAGTGCCGCTGTAGCCAATCTCGGCGGCATTGACAAATACGGTCGGGATACCTGCGGTGATCATGGTGGCTTTCAACACACCAATCTCAGGCACGACCAGATCGTCGATCAGATTACCAGTCGGGAACATCGAGGCGGCTGCACCATCTTCGCCTTCGTCGGCAGGATCTAAAAACTCTAAGACGATTTCGGCGGCTGGAAAGGTCACGCCGTCCAGCTCAAAATCACCCAACTCTTGCACTTGACCGTTCGTCACTGGCACATGCGCAATGATGGTTTTATGGATATTGGCTTGCCAAATACGTACCACACACACGCCATTGTCAGGAATTCTTGCGCTATCAATAAGACCTGCATGAATCGCAAATGCACCTGCCGCAGTGGACAGATTACCGCAGTTTCCACTCCAATCGACAAAGGCGCTATCAATCGACACTTGGCCATATAAATAGTCAACGTCGTGTTCAGGCTGGCTGCTTTTAGACAAAATCACGCACTTGCTGGTACTCGAGGTTGCGCCGCCCATGCCATCGATGTGCTTGGCATACGGATCTGGACTGCCAATGACCCGCATGAACAGTTGGTCACGCGCTTGGCCTGCGACTTGGCAGTTTTCCGGCAGGTCGGTCAGCTTAAAAAATACGCCCTTACTGGTACCACCACGCATATAGGTAGCAGGGATTTTGATTTGGGTTTGGGTACTCATGGCGATCCTATCGAGATACGAGATTATGGCTGATTATAGGCCCGTCAGCGACAGAGGTCATCGGCAGGATTGTTTGAACCGCTGCACGCCCCCCCCCAAAAATCTGAGACGCGTGTTTAAGCGGCTGGATCAAGTTAAAATCGTCCGACTCGTGTGCTTATTCTTCCAACAAACTCCGCAGCATCCATGCAGTTTTTTCATGTACTTCAAGACGCTGGGTAATCAAGTCTGCGGTCGGTTGGTCATTGGCTTCATTGACTAAAGCAAATAAGCCCCGTGCAGTCTTGGCGGTTTGCTCTTGTGCCGATACCAGTAAGCTGATCATCTCAAGCGCCTTCGGCACGCCGTCGACTTCTTGGATCGTGGCCAATTTCACGAAGGCTTTATAGGTCGCTGGTGCAGGATGACCGAGTGAACGAATCCGCTCGGCGATTTGGTCGAGGGCGTTCCATTGCTCAGTGTATTGCTCCATGAACATCAGGTGCAAGGTGCGAAACATCGGACCAGTCACGTTCCAATGAAAATTATGCGTCATCAGATACAGCACATAGCTGTCCGCCAGCAGACCTGATAAGCCGTCGGTGATTTTTTTACGATGGGTGTCGCTAATTCCAATATCCATAAGGCTCTCTCAGTCAGTGATCAAAACGTCGGTCAATACATCCTAGGGTGTGGCTTGAATCAGACTCTCGTTAGATAGTGGCACCAGCACGTCATTTTGTTTAAACGTGCTGATGGTCCACGGTGCGTTATAACCTGCCGAATAGAAGATGTCTTGTGGTGCGGCAATCTTTTGCTGAGCAAGCCACGTCAGCAGTTGGCTATGTGCTTGTTTGGCACGTTCGGGGCTGAGTGTGCCATTAAAACGATAGGCCGCAAAGCGTGCATCGCGCAGCACTTGGGTGGTTAAACCAGTCGATGCAGGTGGCTGACTGACGCCTTTGGGCAACACAAATGCCATTTGGTAACTGCCGTTTTGTACCGACTGCATCAGCACCGGCGCGGTCATTTGGTATTTTTGCTGGGTGGTGTTTTGGCCTTGAATGTAGTCAAACAGCCGCTTAAAGTTAGTACGGCGGGCTTGTGCTTCGCTGCCGGATGCTTGTGAAAGTACCAGTGTGAGTTGTGGATATTGGCGGACTTCAAAGTCGCCGTCTTTTTGCATCACTTGGTACTCGGGCGTTTTGACATTGCTATGCCCAAACACGCTACAGCCTGCAAAAAACACACTGGATGCCACTGCCAATAAACGCATGCTGATGCTCTTTAATCTGCTGATAATCAAACTAGAATGTAGCAAACTCAGTCGACACATACAGTATTTGCAACAGAGCTGCCATTGTTGCGCCACATGTTGCAACATAATTAAACACTGAAGCTTTGATCTTTAAAACTTAAGCACTCTCAAAACTATATTTTTAAACAAAAAAGCCCCATCATCTCGATAGGGCTTTTTCGTCGAGCTACGCTGCGATTACGCCACAGCCCCTTCCAAGAAGTCCTGCGCAAAGCGTTGCAACACACCACCCGCAGCATATACGCTGATTTCTTCGGCGGTATCCAAGCGACAAGTCACTGGCACATCGACGGTTTCGCCATTTTTACGATGAATCAACAGCGTCATATCACCACGCGCCACACGATCACCGACCACATCAAAGGTTTCAGTACCATCAATACTTAAGGTATTGCGATCCGTACCTGCTTTAAACTCCAGTGGCAACACACCCATACCAATCAAATTGGTGCGGTGAATCCGCTCAAAGCCTTCGGCCACAATCACTTCAACACCCGCCAAACGCACGCCTTTGGCCGCCCAGTCGCGGCTAGAACCTTGACCATAGTCAGCGCCTGCGATGATGATCAGCGGTTGCTTACGCTCCATATAGGTTTCGATGGCTTCCCACATACGAGTGACTTGGCCTTCTGGCTCGATACGCGCCAGCGAGCCTTGCTTGATGCTACCGTCTTCGTTGCGCACCATTTCATTCAGCAGTTTTGGATTGGCAAAGGTGGCACGTTGCGCCGTCAAGTGGTCGCCACGGTGGGTGGCGTAGCTGTTGAAATCTTCTTCTGGTACGCCCATTTTATGCAGGTATTCACCCGCGGCACTGTCCATCATGATCGCGTTGGATGGCGACAGGTGATCGGTGGTGATGTTATCACCCAGCACGGCCAGCGCACGCATGCCAGTCATGCTGCGCTCACCCGCTAGTGCGCCTTCCCAGTATGGCGGACGGCGAATATAAGTCGACATCGGACGCCAGTCATACAAAGGACTCACGGCCTCTTCGGCTTGCGCCAAGTCAAACATTGGGATGTAGATCTGACGGAACTGCTCTGGCTTGACGCTCTTGGCAACCAAGGCATCGATTTCTTCATCGGATGGCCAGATGTCAACCAAGCGAATCGCTTTGCCGTCTTTGTCATAACCCAATGCGTCTTTTTCGATATCAAAACGAATGGTGCCCGCAATCGCATAGGCGACCACTAGCGGAGGCGAGGCCAAAAACGCTTGTTTGGCATACGGGTGAATCCGGCCATCAAAGTTACGATTACCCGACAGCACGGCGGTGGCGTAGAGGTCACGGTCGATGATTTCTTGCTGAATCACTGGATCCAGCGCACCGGACATGCCGTTACAGGTGGTGCAAGCAAACCCGACAATACCAAAAC
This sequence comes from Moraxellaceae bacterium, assembly GCA_037969155.1. Taxonomy (GTDB): domain Bacteria; phylum Pseudomonadota; class Gammaproteobacteria; order Pseudomonadales; family Moraxellaceae; genus JAYXXU01. The sequence goes on along the minus strand of JBBKWW010000220.1, from coordinate 26,247 downwards.
CAAGTTGCTCGAGATCAGACAGCACACCCGCTTCTTGCAGGTAAAGTTCGGCGGCTTTCGAACCCGGTGCAAACGAGGTTTTGACCCATGGCTTACGGATCAGACCTAAGGCATTGGCTTTACGCGCCAGCAAACCCGCCGCCACAGTGTTACGCGGGTTAGAGGTATTGGTACATGAGGTAATCGCCGCGATGATCACTGCACCATCAGGCATCAAGCCTTCAGCCTCTTGCGCTTGAGCCGCTGCGAGATTAACCGCAATGCCTTTCGCGGCCAGATCAGCAGTGGCAACCCGTGCATGTGGATTGGATGGCCCTGCCATGTTGCGGGTCACGGTCGATAGATCGAAGCGCAGCACACGCGGATAGACGGCAGTTTTTAGCGCATCTGACCAGAGGCCGATGGTTTTGGCATAGTGTTCAACCAGCTCAATCTGGCTATCTTCACGGCCAGTAATACGCAGATAGTCTAGGGTTTGTTGGTCGATATAGAACATGGCCGCCGTTGCGCCATATTCAGGGGTCATGTTGGAGATGGTGGCACGATCACCAATCGACATGCTGTCAGCCCCGTCGCCAAAGAACTCTAGGTACGCACCGACCACACGCTCTTTACGCAAAAACTCGGTCAAAGCCAACACGATATCCGTCGCAGTGATGCCCGCTTGCCGCTGACCCGCCAACTCGACACCAACAATATCTGGCAGGCGCATATATGACGCACGGCCAAGCATCACGCATTCGGCTTCTAGACCACCGACCCCGACTGCAATCACGCCCAACGCATCAACGTGTGGCGTGTGGCTATCCGTACCGACACAGGTATCTGGAAAAGCAATCCCATCACGCGACTGGATGACGGGTGACATTTTTTCGAGGTTGATCTGGTGCATGATGCCGTTGCCAGCAGGAATCACATCAACGTTTTTAAAGGCGGTTTTCGTCCACTCGATAAAGTGAAAACGATCCTCATTGCGGCGATCTTCGATTGCACGGTTTTTGTTAAAAGCATCAGGATCAAAGCCACCGCACTCTACCGCCAATGAGTGATCCACGATCAACTGGGTTTGTACCACGGGATTGACCTGTGACGGATCACCGCCTTGTTCGGCAATCGCATCACGCAGACCCGCCAAATCGACCAAAGCAGTCTGACCCAAAATATCATGGGTGACCACACGCGCTGGATACCATGGAAAATCCAAATCTTGTCTGCGCTCAATCAACTGCTTGAGCGAATCAGTCAACATGGCGGGATCACAACGGCGAACCAACTGTTCAGCGAGGACTCGCGAGGTATACGGCAGGGTGTCATAGCTCCCTGCTTGAATGTCTTCAACAGCTTGGCGAACGTCAAAATAGTCTAAATCAGTGCGAGCAAGCGGCTTGCGGTATTGGGTATTCATGCGATCACAACTCGATGTAGTGGCAGGATATTGTTGCTGTTTGCCATTGTACGCCTTCAAAATAGCATTTCCCAAATCTGATATCTTTCAAAATCTTAAGTCAAAAACCGAGCGTTTACGCTGCTTTTTTTAGAGTTTTTGCCCCAATTTGGCAAAAAAAATTGTGGTGTTGCTGTTTTTTGGTCGTTTTGGCCGCATAAACTAAGCATATTGGCCAATTTTTTCACTCAGTACGCGGGCCGTAAAGCCTGATCTAGCGTGCTACGGAGCGTTTTTCATGTCGCACTCAAATCCTTTACCGCCCTTATCGTTTACCGCCTTAACGATTCAAGGCGCAGATGCTGAAAAATTCCTACAAGGCCAACTGACCCTCGATGTCAGTAAACTCAGCATCGAAGGGCGACGACTGCCAACTGCCATTTGTGATCTTAAAGGCCGTGTGCAGTTTGGCTTATGGATCATGCGACGCAGTGAAGATGCGTTTGAATTGATCGTGTCACACGATCTGTCAACAGGGCTGCTGCAACACCTCAAAAAATATGCAGCGTTCTCTAAAATCCACCTGTCCGAACCGCTTACGCTGATTGCTGCGGTGATCAATGGCCAAGCAGATTTTGAAGTCGAAGTGCGTAATGATGAACTGGCATGGCAACAGATTGCGATTGCCAACGGCCAAGCATGGATTACTCAGCTGACCACTGGACTATTCCAACCACAAGAATTGCGTCTGCATCAACGTGAAGGCGTGGATTACGATAAAGGCTGCTATCTCGGCCAAGAAATCGTGGCGCGGTTATATTTTCGGGCCAAGCCCAAAGCATGGCTACACCGAATCAGCGGCACGGGTGACCTGCCACAAGCTGGACAACAGCTTGCCGCAGATCTGCAAGTGGTGAATGCAGTGCGGGTTGACGGCGGCTGGCAAGCCTTGGTAATTGCCAAACCTGCGGCCTTAGATGCCAGTGCGTTTCGCGTGCTAGCGCTACCAGAAGCCTTGAATGCTGAGGTGGGTCGTGCCGTCTAGTCCACATCACACCGCGATTCGGCTGGCCACCAGCGCAGATACGCCCGCACTGTCACAGATGCTGGCGCGTTCGTTTGCCCAAGAGGAGTTTTGGACGTGGATGGTCGGCACACATACCGGTCTAGAGCAGCGGTTGCAGCAAGGCTTTGCCACACAAATTCGCCGCTTTGCGCTACCGTATCAGCATATCTGGTGTGGCACACAGTACGAGGCGGCGGCCTTGTGGTCACCGCCCAACGGCTGGCATTTAGGGCTATTACAACAAGCACAATTGCTGCCCGAATTTATCCAGTTGCTGGGTCTAAAGCGACTGTGGGCCGTCAGTCGTGCCGTCGATGCAATCCAAGCCGTACATCCAAAAACCGCACACTACTACTTGCAAGTCTTAGGGGTCGATCCGAGCCAGCAAGGTCAGGGCTGGTCACGGCCATTGATGGATGTGGTGCTACAGCAAGCCGATCAAAACCAGATGCCCTGTTACCTCGAAACGGCAACGCAGAGCAATCTCTCGTTATATCGCCGTTTTGGGTTTGAGGTCAGCCACACCCTTGATGATTTACCCTATGGCGCACCCACCATGTGGAGCATGTGGCGCGAGCCGAAGGATCGCCAACATGCCTGAACTACCCGAAGTCGAAACCACCAAAGCCAGCCTCGCGCCTTTGCTTGGACAAAAAGTGCAGCAGGTCAACATCCATCAGCCCAGCCTACGCTGGATGATGCCGCATGATTTACAGCGCTTACAAGGCCAAAGCCTGCAATCGCTAGATCGCCGCGCCAAATACATCGTGGCACGTTTTGAACAAGACGCATTGCTGATGCATCTGGGCATGTCGGGTAGTTTTGCCCTATTGCCTGCGAGCGACCTGCTGCGCAAACACGATCATCTGTGCATTGATTTTGATCATATTCAATTACGCTATCACGATCCTAGACGCTTTGGCTCAATCCTCTGGCTACATGAACCACGCGCACAAAGCCTGCTGGCCCGTCTGGGCGTAGAGCCTTTGGATGCAACTTTTCACGCAGATCATCTGGCCACCAAACTCAAAAACAAACAAACCGCGATCAAAGTCGCCATCATGGACAATGCCGTGGTGGTTGGCGTCGGCAACATCTATGCCTCAGAAGCTTTGTTTTATAGCGGCATTCACCCCACTCGGCCTGCTGCCAGCTTAACACTCGACGAAATCAGCCGCTTGGTATTGGAAATTAAACGAATTCTCAGTCAAGCGATTCAACTCGGCGGCTCCACCTTACGCGATTACGTCAATGGACAAGGTGAACGCGGCTATTTTCAGCAAAGCCTCGCCGTGTATGGTCGTGCTGGCCAAGCCTGTTTAAGCTGTGGCACAACCGTAGACAGTTTAAAACTCGGGCAACGCGCCAGCGCATTTTGTCCAGTCTGTCAGCCAATCAGCAAAAACCATTAGGTCTGCTTGATTCGTGATCAGACAAGGGGTACAGTCAGCATAAATAACGAGGGAGTTCTACAATGAACATGTTTCGTCGCGCCTCAGTGGCCACGATGCTGGTCACTTTAATCGGTGCATCATTACCTACACACGCCGCGACTGAAATCATGGAAGACGGCTTAAATGACCGACCCAGCGCCTCTGCCGCCGTATCAGATAGTGCGATTGCACGACCACTGATGGCTGCTGCAACCGTTGGCGGTATTGCTGTATTTGCGGCAACCCTACCCTTTAGCATTTTGGGTGGTAATGTCAAAGAATCTGCCAAAACACTGGTGATTGACCCTGCCGATGCCACATTCCGCCGTTGTTTAGGCTGTACCACCGTACAAGACGATCGTAAAACGGTCTATCAGCTCGAAGCTGGCGAGTCCATGATGCAATAGTTCAGCACTGAGCAAACAAACAGCACCCCTTAGAGTGCTGTTTTTTTTGGCAAAATACCTGCTGAATTAGGCTTTACGGCGCAACTCATCACGAATCTCTTTAAGCAGTGCGATATCGGCAGGATCGGCCGCAGGTGCAGCAGCAACAGGCGCAGCCACCTCTTCTTTACGGCGCAGGTTATTGATGCCTTTCACCATCATGAACACCACGAAGGCCAACAGAATAAAGTTAATCAACACGGTTAAGAACTGACCATACGCCAATACAGCAACGCCTGCCTCTTTAAGCGCGACATAGGTCTCGGCTGTGCCTGCTGGCACGTCGCCCAACACCACATACATATTGGAAAAGTCGACTTTGCCACCCAAAATAAAGGAAATGATCGGCATAAAGATATCTGCGACCAGCGACGCGGTAATTTTACCGAATGCACCGCCGATGATCACGCCGATGGCCAAATCCATCACACTGCCTTTTAGAGCAAACTCTTTAAACTCTTGCACCATACCCATCGTAAACACTCCAGCACGACTAGAAAGATCATGTGATGATCCCATCACACATCCAGAAACTTCATATGAACGAAGCCAATCCCAAGCTTTGGTTATTCACAGCCTACTGCATGTCGCGATCAGTGCCGCAACACCTGAGCAGCACTCATCAAAAAAAAACGCCACCGATCAGAATTCCAATCAAAGTGGCGTTTCTATGTACCACGGTCACAGCTTTAGCAGTAACCGTGGGGTAGATCGATTAACGCTGTTTGTTGCGTTTACGATCACTTTCAGTCAGGTGCTTTTTACGAATCCGAATCGACTTCGGTGTGACTTCAACCAGCTCATCATCCGAGATAAACTCTAGCGCTTGTTCAAGCGTGTGCTTGATCGGTGGCGACAGAATCAGTGCTTCATCGGTCCCGCTGGCGCGGATGTTGGTCAGCTGCTTGGCTTTGGTTGGGTTGACCACCATGTCGTCACCGCGTGAGTTAATCCCCACGACCATGCCTTCATACACTTCAAGCTGTGGCTCGGCAAACAGACGACCACGATCTTGCAAGGTAAACAGTGCATAAGCCAACACCGTGCCTTGTACCATCGATACCAATACGCCATTTTGACGTTTGGCCACATCGCCCGATTTTAACTCACCATAATGCGAAAAAGTCGAGGTCATGATGCCACTACCGGACGTCATGGTCAGGAAGTCAGAGCGGAAGCCAATCAAGCCACGCGATGGCACAGTCGCCTCAATCCGTGTACGGCCTTTACCGTCCATTTCGATGTTGGTCACGTCGCCTTTACGCAGACCCATCTGCTCCATGACCGCACCTTGATGCTGGTCTTCCACATCAAACATCACCGCTTCAAATGGCTCTTGTTTTTGGCCATCAACTTCTTTCATGATCACTTCAGGGCGTGATACACCCATCTCGAAGCCTTCACGACGCATGTTTTCGATCAAAATCGATAAATGCAGCTCGCCACGACCCGACACTTTAAAGCGATCTGGTGAATCAGTATCTTCGACCCGTAAGGCCACGTTGTGAATCAGCTCACGCTGTAGACGGTCACGAATGTTACGTGAGGTGACGAACTTGCCTTCACGACCCGCAAATGGCGAGTTATTGACTTGGAAGGTCATCGACACAGTTGGCTCATCGACTTCTAACGGCGGCAGCGCTTCAACGTTCTTCGGATCACACAAGGTATCCGAAATGTTTAGGCCTTCGATACCCGTGATACAGACGATGTTACCCGCGCTGGCTTCATCGACATCAATCCGATCCAGACCATGATAACCCATGATTTTGAGGATACGACCCGTGCGCTCTTTGCCTTCTTTGTCGATGATTTTAACAGGTGAGTTGGCTTTGCATGAACCGCGCTGGACACGGCCAACACCGATAACGCCGACAAAGCTGTTATAGTCGAGGCTTGAAATCTGCATCTGGAATGGACCATCGGCATCGACTTTCGGCGCTTCAACCACATTAACGATGGTTTCAAACAATGGCGTCATATCCTCAGCCATGCCTTCAATCGACATACCTGCGATACCGTTAATCGCAGAGGCATACACCACTGGGAAATCAAGCTGTTCATCAGTTGCACCCAGCTTGTCAAACAGATCAAACACTTGATCCATAACCCAATCTGGACGGGCACCTTGACGGTCGACTTTGTTGATGACGACAATCGGCTTCAAGCCACGCGCAAAGGCTTTCATGGTCACAAAGCGAGTTTGCGGCATTGGACCGTCTTGTGCGTCGACCAGCAACAGTACACAATCGACCATCGACATCACACGCTCAACTTCACCACCGAAATCGGCGTGACCTGGAGTATCCACGATGTTAATGCGATACTCTTGGCCTGTTTTTTTATCAGTCCAGCGAATCGCAGTGTTTTTGGCAAGAATAGTAATGCCACGCTCTTTTTCAATCGCGTTGGAGTCCATCACGCGCTCGCCTTCATTGCCGCGATCGCCAAATGTGCCGGACTGCTGCAACAGCTTATCAACAAGGGTGGTTTTGCCATGGTCAACGTGCGCAATAATAGCGATGTTACGCAAATTTTGGATATCGGACATAAAAACGTCGCAAACAAATAAAAGACGCGGCAGTATACCGAAAAATCACCTGCATTGGATGAAGATTCGTCAGACCATTTGATATTGATCGGTGATTCACTAGCCACTCTGATTGAGTTTTAATCAAAAACGCCTTGCGCGTATTGGTTTTTATGCGACTCAACGGCTCACCATATCTGAGCAAAATTTACGCTAAAACTGCACACTATGACAATATCTAGCGCGTACACTGAACCGGTAAGTCAGCTATTTTGCCCCAGTGATGCCCTCAATGATAGGCATAATATGCGCCTGTGCGAGCTTGAATTAATTCAGCGCCATGTGCGGCCATCGCTGCTCAGCACACCAAACCCATGTCAGAGGATGAACGAAATGATGATTTTACGGATAACCAGTCTTGCGTGCCTATTGGGCATGGCATCGGTCGCGATGGCCGAACCGCTGAATGGCAGCACATGGCGCACTTTTGATGATACAACAGGCAAACCTAAAGCCGTCGTGCAGTTTGAAAGCAAAGGCGGTGTACTAACAGGCACCATTATCCAGCGACTTGAAGGCGCGACCTTAACCAGTTGTGTTAAATGCAGCGGTGCCCTAAAAAATCGCCCATTGGTCGGACTGCCAATCGTCACCCAGCTAAAACCCAATGGTGGCAACGAATACAATGAAGGGGAAATTCTTGATCCACTCACTGGCAAAACCTATAAACTAAAAGCCAAACTATCACCTGACGCACAAACACTTGAGTTGCGTGGATTTATTGGCTTCTCGCTGCTCGGTCGCACCCAAACCTGGAAGCGTACCAACTAATTTTTGCTGTTGTTACGCTAAAAAAAATCCCATCATCATGATGGGATTTTTGCTGTAGATCAGCAGTGAGACCTAGACATCCAGATAGTCCAAAATCCCCTCAGCCGCTTGACGGCCTTCCCAAATCGCGGTCACCACCAGATCTGAACCCCGCACCATGTCGCCACCCGCAAAAATCTTAGGGTTACTGGTTTGGAATTTATAGGTTTGTTGCTCCGCTGCGTTGACGCGACCCGAGCCATCCATCGCAATCGACTGGCTACCGAACCATGCCGCAGGGCTTGGCCGGAATCCAAACGCCAAAATCACCGCATCCGCAGGCAGAATCTCTTCTGAATTTGGGATTGGCTCAGGGCTACGACGACCCCGACTATCAGGCTCACCAAGTTGCGTGGTGACGACTTTGACACCGGTGACCTGACCATGTTCGCCAACAATCTCGATTGGTTGACGATTAAATAAGAACTGTACACCCTCTTCTTTGGCGTTTTTCACTTCACGCACGCTGCCTGGCATATTGGCCTCGTCACGACGATAGGCGCAACTAACACGATCAGCCCCCTGACGAATCGAGGTACGGTTACAGTCCATCGCAGTATCACCACCACCCAGGATAACCACTTTTTTGCCTTCCATGCTGACATAGTCGCTTGGATTTTTTTCCCAGCCAGCATCTTGATGGCAGCGATTAACATTGGCAATCAAAAAGTCTAGTGCATCATGCACGCCGACGAGATCCTCACCCGCAAAACCACCTTTCATGTAGGTGTAAGTACCCATCCCCATAAACACGGCATCATACTCAGCCAATAAATCCTCAATCTGTACGTCCGTACCAACCTCAGTATTTAGGCGGAACTGCATGCCCATCGTTTCAAAAATCGTGCGACGGCGTACCATCACTGATTTTTCCATTTTAAACTCTGGAATACCGAAGGTCAGCAGACCACCAATCTCAGGATTTTTGTCAAACAGAACGGGGGTGACACCTGCACGTACCAACACATCAGCACAGCCCAAGCCCGCAGGACCTGCGCCGATAATCGCGACTTTTTTGTCAGTCCAGACCACTTTCGACATGTCTGGACGCCAGCCCAGTGCAAATGCAGTATCAGTAATATATTTTTCGGTATTGCCAATGGTGACTGCACCAAAACCATCGTTCAAGGTACATGCACCTTCACACAGACGATCTTGGGGGCAGACGCGACCACAGACTTCTGGCAAGGTGTTGGTTTGGTGCGACAGTTCGGCTGCTTGAAACAGCTGCCCTTCCGCGATGAGGTTCAGCCAGTTCGGAATATAGTTGTGAACTGGACACTTCCACTCGCAATACGGGTTGCCACAGTCCAAACAACGATGCGACTGATCGGCAACTTGTTTTTTTTCCAATGGCTGATAAATCTCGACAAACGCAGTGGTACGCATGTCGATCTGTTTCTTTTCTGGCTCCTGACGCGGCACGTCCAGAAACTGAAAATCATTGCTTAGGCGGTTAGCCATTTCGGTCATCTCCAGTGGGTCAGTACGCTGGGCTTAGATTCGGCCAGCGTACTTGCCTGTTCGTGCGTTATTGCGGATCGGCTTGGGTGGCTTTGAGTAAGCTAGTAAGGCTTGCTGCTTTAGGTTTTACCAACCAGAATTTGCGGTTGTATTCGTCAAATTCATTGAGGATGGTTTGCGCCCAGACGCTACCGGTTTCCAACACAAACTCTTCGATCACCTCCATCAAATGATAACGATAAGGTTCCATCGCCTCCGTTGAAATACGGTTCAAATCGATTAACTCATGGTTGCAGCGGTCAAAGAAGTCACCTTCTAGATCCAGTATATATGCAAAACCACCCGTCATACCTGCCCCGAAGTTAAGGCCAGTCCGTCCCAGCACGGTCACGAGGCCGCCGGTCATGTATTCGCAACAATGGTCGCCTGCACCTTCGATCACCGCATGACAGCCCGAGTTACGTACGGCAAAACGCTCGCCGGCCGTACCCGCTGCAAACAACTTGCCGCCGGTTGCACCATACAAACAGGTATTGCCAATAATCGCAGTGTCTTGGGTTCGAAACGGTGAGCCTTTCGGTGGATAAATGGTCACTTGGCCACCGGCCATGCCTTTACCCACATAGTCGTTGGCATCGCCTTCAAGACGAATATGTAAGCCACCCGCATTCCAAACACCAAGTGACTGACCCGCAGTGCCTTCAAGCTCCAGCGTGACCGGTGCATCACTCATGCCAAGGTTGCCATGCCGTCGCGCGATTTCACCCGACAAACGCGCACCAATTGAGCGGTCACAGTTGCCAATCATAAACTTAAAGGTACCGCCGCTTTGCGCTTCAATTGCCGGTAGCATGTCTTCAACCATGCGTTCAGCCAGCAGGCCTTTGTCATGTGGCTCATTGCGACTGACTTCACAGTATTGCGCCTTGCCTTCACCTGATGGATGAATGGTCAACAACGGCGTCAAGTCCAAATGCTGCTGCTTGTCCGTTTCACCGGCTAACACTTCAAGCAAATCAGTCCGACCGATCAGCTCTTTCATTGAGCGCACGCCCAGCGCAGCCAGCCAATGACGCGTTTCTTCAGCAATAAAGCGGAAAAAATTGATCAGCATTTCTGGCTCACCGATGTAATGCTCTTTACGCAAATAATCTTGCTGAGTCGCCACACCCGTCGCGCAGTTGTTCAGGTGACAAATGCGCAGGTATTTACAGCCCAATGCAATCATCGGCGTTGAACCAAAACCGAAGCTCTCTGCCCCTAAAATCGCGGCTTTAACGACATCCAAACCGGTTTTGAGGCCACCGTCGGTTTGCACCCGTACCTTACCACGCAAGTCATTCACGCGTAGGGCTTGCTGTGCCTCGGCCAAGCCTAGCTCCCACGGTGAACCTGCATAGTGAATCGAGGACAGTGGCGAGGCTGCCGTACCACCGTCATAACCCGAGATGGTGATAAAATCGGCGTAGGCTTTGGCGACACCTGCGGCAATCGTACCTACACCCGGCTCAGACACCAACTTGACCGACACCATCGCAGTCGGGTTGACTTGCTTTAAGTCAAAAATCAATTGCGAGAGATCTTCAATCGAATAAATATCATGATGCGGTGGTGGTGAAATCAACGTCACACCCGGCACCGAATAACGTAGCCGTGCAATCAGACCGTTGACCTTACCACCAGGCAACTGGCCGCCTTCGCCGGGTTTAGCCCCCTGCGCCACTTTAATCTGTAGCACCTCAGCCGACACCAAATAAGCAGGCGTGACCCCAAACCGACCGGAAGCGATCTGTTTAATCTTGGAGTTTTTAATCGTGCCATAGCGCGCTGGATCTTCACCGCCTTCACCTGAGTTGGAACGACCCCCGATGGTATTCATCGCAATCGCAATCGACTCATGCGCTTCTGGCGACAACGCACCAAGCGACATCCCTGCTGAGTCAAAGCGTGGCAGAATCGATTCAATCGACTCGACTTCGCTGACATCAATGCTGTTATCCGTTTTAAGCTTGAGCAAATCACGCAAGGTCGCCACAGGGCGTGTGTTGACCAAGTTGGCATATTCACGAAAATCTTCGTATTTGCCTGAACGCACTGCGGTATGCAAGGTATTGATCACATCAGGGTTGAACGCGTGATACTCCTTATTAAACACAAACTTGAGCAAGCCACCCTGATCAATCGGACGACGGGCTTTCCACGCATCAGCGGCGAGTTTTTTCTGATCGCCTTCCAAATCGGTAAAGCGCGCCCCTTCAATACGGCTTGGCACACCTTTAAAACACAGATCGACGATCTGATGCGATAAACCAATCGCCTCAAACAGCTGACCCGCGCGATAAGAAGCAACTGTCGAGATACCCATTTTTGACATGATCTTGAGTAGACCTTTGTCGATACCTTTACGGAAACTGGCTTGGGCGTATAGCGGATCACCCAATAGATTACCCGACTCGACCAGATCGTTGATCACGTCATAGGCGAGGTATGGATACACTGCGGTTGCACCAAAACCGATCATCACTGCAAAATGGTGCGCATCACGTGCTAGACCAGTTTCGACGATGATATTGGCATCAGCACGCAAACCGACATTGGACAGATGGTGATGTACTGCACCGGTTGCCATGATCGCATTAGCAGGTAAGTAGCCTTCACGCAGCGCACGATCAGACAAGGTCAGTAGGGTTTTACCCGCTTGAATCGCCACGGCTGCTTCAGCGCAAATACGCTTAAGCGCAGCCTCTAAACCTTCGACTTCTGGGTAATTAAGGTCAATAACCTCCATACCATAGCCTGCACGATCAATCTCGCGCAGTTGCTGCATTTTACTGGCAGACAATACAGGGCTAGAGATAATCACCCGATCAGCATGTGCAGGTGCTTCTTCAAAAATATTTTGCTCACGCCCTAAGCAGGTTTCGATTGACATCACAATCGCTTCGCGCAATGGATCAATCGGGGGATTGGTCACCTGTGCAAACTGCTGGCGGAAATAATCTGCCACGTGACGAGTCTGACGTGACAAGACCGCCATCGGGGTATCATCACCCATCGATCCGACCGCTTCTTGGCCGTTTTCAGCCAACGGCCGGATGATTTGCTCACGCTCTTCAAAGGTCACATGGAACATTTTTTGCGCAACTTTGAGCGCATCACCACGCAAGCCTTGCTCGGACAGCTGCTCTTCTTGATCCTCGTCAGTCTGCACGTGGATCGCGTGATCACGCAGCCATTGCTTATATGGCTGGGCTGTTTTGAGTCGTTGGTCGACGGCTGCATTGTTGAGCAACTCACCGGTAACCGTATCGACCACCAAAATCTGACCAGGACCGACACGGCCTTTGGACACCACGTCTTCGGGCGCATAACCCCACACACCGATCTCGGAGGCTAAGGTAATGTAGCCGTTTTTGGTGATCACCCAGCGTGCAGGACGCAGGCCATTCCGATCCAGCATACACACCGCATGCCGCCCATCTTGAATCACCAGACCCGCTGGACCATCCCATGCTTCCATGTGCTTTGAGTTAAACTCATAAAATGCACGTAGATCAGTATCCATGGTCTCGACGTTTTGCCATGCGGGGGGTACCAGCATGCGCAAGGCACGGAATAGATCCATTCCGCCACCGACCAAAATCTCCAGCATATTATCCAAGCTAGAAGAATCTGAACCCGTCCGGTTCACCAATGGGGTCAATTCCATTAAATCTGGCAATAATGGATTGGCAAATTTAGGCGTACGCGCCACTGACCAGTTACGATTGCCCATAATGGTGTTGATTTCACCATTGTGTGCCACATAGCGAAACGGCTGTGCCAACGGCCAGAGCGGCAAAGTATTGGTCGAAAAGCGCTGATGAAACACCACAATATGCGAATGCAGTGCAGGATTGGCCAAATCCAGATAAAACTCGGTGATCACTTCGGGCATCATCAAGCCCTTGTAGCTGATCACCGTCGAGGCCAATGTGGTCACATAAAATAGCGGATCATGCTGTAGCTGTTTTTCAGCACGCCGACGCACCAAAAACAGCTTGCGGTTAAACTCAGCCTCAGTCAGCTCAGGTGTGGCATTCACCATCACCTGCTCAAACACTGGCAGTGAGCGCAAGGCGATTTCACCCAGCGCATCGTTATTGGTCGGCACCAGCCGCCATGCGGCAACGGTTAAACCTTCTTTGGCAATTTCGGCATTGATCACGTCACGCGCATGCTGTGCCAAGGTGGGATCGGTATTCAAAAATACCGTGCCAACTGCAAATAGCTCGGTCAGCTGTACACCTAAACTCGCGGCTTCTGCCCGAAAAAACGCTTTCGGCATCGCCAATAGCAAGCCACAACCATCACCCGTCTTGCCATCTGCCGCAATACCACCACGGTGCGTCATACAACTCAAACTGTGAATCGCCGTTCGGACTAAGTCGTGACTGGCCTCACCCTGCATATGAGCGATCAAACCGAAACCACAATTGTCACGGAATTCATCAGGCTGATACATCCCCAACTGTGCAGGTACAGATGAGGCGGGAAGCTCGGAAGCGGCGTTGTGCGGCATATGCATGGCGTACCCTTGGAATCGGTCTAAACACTACGGTTGATCAAATACACAGCATGATCCTGCGTACCGACCTAAAGTAGACAAAATGGTCGAGTATTCTAAAGAAAAATGCGCTTGCACTCAAATGCAACAATCAGGCCGTTTTGCAGAGATTGAATACAAAACATGTCCTAGCGGCAATTTTTTGCGATTTTGGGCAGTCAGGTCAACTGATTTAGTTAAAAGGATCTTGTACAACGGCTGGATTGGGGGCTGGAGTCGCGGGAGTTGCTTGCACAGAACTGGTCGGTGCGGTTGCCACATTTGTACTTGGGCGGCGACCATTATCGACAGGACTCGCTGGCAAGTTCATCACCGGATCGATTTTGGCAGCGACCGGATCTCCCTTTACAGAACCCAATGCCGGCTCGGGCAGTGATGCACCCTCACGGCGCGCGGAATACACAATCGGATCAACTTCAATCGGTATCGCAACAGATTTTAGCACGATCTGACGCACCTTTTGCGCCATGCCACTCATACGCTCCTCTGAACCCTGATCCTTCACCGCCGACTGATAAGTCGAAAAGCGCTCAGGAAAAGGCTTTACACTATCGGGCAAATCAAACTGCATGGTTTGTAACGCGCCCATCGCGGTTTGTACAGTGGTAAAATTACCATAGGTCAGCAAATAATGCTCCTGTGCGCCTTCTACTACTCTAAAATACTGAAAACGCTGTTTATCTTTGCGCTGTAGCAAGTAGGTTTTGACCACACTCTCTTGAGAAACCTTCATCACCTGTAAAGTCCAGTGACTGGCGTTGGCCTTAATAAATTCCGTACCACGAAACTCCGGCGCACGCTGCCCGACCACTGCCACCTGCTTATTCACATCCAGAGCATGCACAGCATCAAACAGCATGCCAATGTCACCCTCTAAGCGATCTGGCAAACCGACAACCGCATCAACTGCCGCAGGTGTCGCAGTCGGTTGAACCACCTCCACATTCAGCCGCTCAGCCAACTGAGAGGAGACCCACAGCAGAAAACACAGCGCCAATATGCCAGTACCAAGGGTCAGCCAGCCGACTGACAGCCATGGAAACTGTCGAATATGCTGCCACCACGTATGCATCAAAGACGACTCGTTCATCCAATGCACTCCACAGCAAACTGCTGTTGACTTAAGGTTTGCACCAGCAAAGCCTCTGGCGTGTCTTGATCAATCACCGCTTCACCCAACTGCTTCAGCAAAATCAAACGTAACCGACCCGCTAATACTTTTTTATCCAGCTTCATCAGTCTTAAAAAATCATCGCACGTCATGCTTACAGGCACATCGACAGGTAAGTTGGCGGCCAATAACAACTGCTTGACTCGTGCCACATCTGCAACGGTCAACCAGCCCAAGCGCATCGACAAATCAGCAGCCATCAGCATCCCAACCGCCACTGCCTCACCATGTAGCCACTCACCATAGCCCATATGCGACTCAATGGCATGACCAAAGGTATGTCCCAGATTTAACAGGGCTCGTTCGCCTCGTTCATGCTCATCGGCCGCCACAATGCGTGCCTTATGCAGACAAGAGCGATACACCGCTTCTGCCAGTAACACGGGATCCCGCGCGACCAATTTAGGCATATTGACTTCTAGCCATTGCAAAAAATCAGCATCGCCCAATAGTGCATACTTGATCACTTCGGCAAGACCCGCCGATAGCTCTCGATCCGGTAAACTGTCGAGTTGAGCCATGTCCGCCAACACCACTTTCGGCTGCTTAAATGCCCCAATCATATTTTTACCGAGCGGATGATTCACACCGGTTTTACCACCAACACTCGAATCCACTTGTGAGAGCAATGTGGTCGGCACTTGAATAAAATCCACACCACGCTGAAAACTGGCCGCCGCGTAACCCGCCATATCTCCCACCACACCGCCACCTAGTGCCAACACGGTGCAATCTCGATTAAATCGAGCCGACAATAGGGCATCATAAATCAAGGTTAATGTGTCTAAATTCTTATAACGTTCACCATCTGGCAAAATACACACGGCAACGTTCAAGCCTGCTGCCTGTAAACACGCTTGATAAGCAGCCAAATATAGCGGTGCAACCGTGGTATTGGTGACAACCATCACCTGCTGACCCGCAATATGCGGCAACAATAACGCCTGCGGTGATAATCGCGCACCGATATGAATGGGATAGCTTCGCGTACCCAAGGAAACCTGTAATGTTTGCATAATACCGCCGAACAAGAACCTTATCGCTGTTATTTTACCGTGTTTGAACTGACCAGATGAATGATTTTTTGTGCAAGGTCTTTGGCTGAGCCATCGATGGTAGGAATAATATAGTGAGCAATTTCTCGATAAAAGGGATCACGTAAATCCAATAACTCTTGTAACTTAACTTCAGGGTGATCTGTCTGTAGCAACGGCCTGTTCCGATCTCGTGCGGTACGCGCCAGTTGCATCGCCACAGGCGTATACAAATAAATTACGATCCCACGCTGTTGCAAGCACTGTCGATTGGCGGGGCGCATCACTGCACCACCACCCGTTGCCAACACAATATGCCGCCGAGTAGTCAAATCCCCAATCACTGACTGCTCACGCTGCCGAAAGCCCTCCTCGCCCTCTTTATCAAAGATCCAAGGAATACTCGCACCAGTACGCTGCTCAATCTCATGATCACTGTCCAAAAAAGGACGATCGAGCAGATCAGCCAAATGCCGCCCTACAGTGGTTTTGCCAGCCCCCATCGGACCGACTAAAAACAAATTACTCTCCACGTATTGCGGCATACTGCTTTACCACTCCAACAGCATATTAACGTCTAGTATTGGTCTCACTCACCAAGCGGGGCGTCACAAAAATAAGCAACTCTTGCTTATTATTAGACTGAGTTTCTTTTCTAAACAAGCGGCCAACATAGGGTAAATCACCTAAAAATGGGGTTTTCAAGGTGCCTTTGGTGGTTTGATTTTGGAAAATCCCGCCTAACACGACCGTTTGACCATCATCGACCAATACATTGGTGGAGACACGGTTAGTATCAATCGCCCGAATACCGGTCGGCTGAATCTCACCAGGTGAATCACTATTAACGAATAACTCCATACCAATGCGACCATCTGGCGTGATACTCGGCGTGACTTCAAGGCTCAGCTCAGCATTAATAAACTGAATGGCCGTGGCACCACTAGACGTCGCAGTTTGATACGGAATCTGTGTCCCTGCGGCCACACGCGCTTTTTGTTTATCGGTGGTCAACACTTTCGGCGTGGCCACAATTTCACCTTTACCATCTGCTTGTAGTGCAGAAAGCTCCAGATCCAAAATCACATCGGACATGTTTAAAATACCCAATGCAATCCGACTCGCACCTGCACCCGTGACACCCATATCGATGTTCAAGTTCTGTGGACGTGTGATGGTCACTTTGCCATCATCATCGACGTCACGCAGATCAGAAAGTGTCTGTTCGCTACCGCCCAGCTGTAGGTTGCCGCCTCCAATCCCTGCATGCGATGCGGGATTAGAGAGTACCCCCCATTTCACACCCAGTTCTTTACTGAAGCTATCGGTGGCACGCACAATCCGTGCCTCAATCATCACCTGACGAATCGGCACGTCAAGCTTTGAAATCAGCTCACGAATTTCGTCAATTTTGCGTGCGGTATCTTGAACAATCAAGGTATTGGTACGAGCATCAACCGACATTGTACCGCGTGAGGACAGTAAACTACCCACGTTGGCTTCGCCACCGCTGTTATTACTTTGTCCGGTATTGCCAGAGCCACCATTATTACGGCCTGAGGTAATCAGGGTCTGTACATCCATGGCTTTAGCGTAGCTAAGCTGAATGTATTCGGTTTGCAGTGGCGCAAGCTGGAGCACTTGTTGCGATGCTTGAATCTCGAGTTTTTCGCGGGCAGCAATCTCTGCTGCGGGTGCGATCATGATCACATTACCTGACTTACGCTGATCCAAGCCTTTGGTACGCAAAATAATATCTAGAGCTTGATCCCAAGGCACACTTTGCAGACGGATGGTAATCCGACCCTGTACCGTGTCACTTGCCACTAAATTCTGCTTGGTAAAATCGGCAATCAACTGTAAGACCGAACGCACTTCAATGTCTTGGAAGTCCATCGACAAGCGCTCACCCACGAAGGTAGGTGGCTCAATCCGCTTCACTGCATCTTGTGCAGGGCGCTTGACACTAATGGTCAACTGACTATCTGCTTGATAGGCAAGATATTCAAAATCACCCTGTGGCTGAATCACGATGACAGCGTTACTGCCTTCGTTGTAGGCATCGATAAGGCTGACGGGGGTCGCAAAGTCATTGACGTTGAGTCGACGACGCAGATTCTCAGGTAATTTGGTGCCCAAGAAGCGTGCGGTAATTTTGCTGCCCTGTTGCTGCACATCGACAGGGGTATTCGGATTATTTAGCCGCACGAGCACTTGACCATCGCCGCCAGTACCACGACGAAAATCAATATTGGCAATCGCTGACTCAGCCTGACTAACCACTTTCGGCGCGACTGATCCGGCTTGTGCTACTGCAATCCGATTCGGCGAGCTGACCGTATTGGCAGCCCCCAAGCCTGCTTTACCAACACGCAAAATCAAGGTATTGCCTTCAACGCGAGTGGTATAGCCACCCGTCTCGGACAAATTAATCACCAAACGAGTGATTTCTTGATTATCCACAATAGACATACTGCGCGCTTGGCCAGTGGTCAAATTTTGATAACGGGTATTTAAGTCATTACGAGTTGCAGGTAAGTCTACCACCAAGCGAGCTGGACGTTCGATTTGATAGGCTTGCGGTGCAGGCGGTGTGCCACTAAACACCATACGCAACTCAGTCTCGCCATTTGGCAACTCAATCGGCATGACTTGGGTTAAGCCCACACGCTCGGCGGCGACTGAAATTTGTGCGACCATGGCACATGCACTGGCTAGCACCAAGCGCTGCATGAATACTGTTGTCATTTTCCCCGCCTGTAGGTCGATCCGTGTCGACAGCACTCGATTCATCATATTTTTGTCCTCAAGATTGCTTTATGAGCCTACATCGACCATGACGAGGCTGCGTGGTCGTTCGACAAAGCCATCACGTCCGTCTGGAACGATCTCAATCACTGTAATTTGACTTGGTGTGACGGCGGTAATTCGACCAAAATTGCGTCCCATATAATTGCCAATTTGTACTCGTGTCACCACACCTTCTGGATCTTCAACCAAGGCAAATAGTGGACTCGTCGCCCGAGTCAATGTTCCACGCATGCGCAATGACTCTAATGGGAACTGCTCAAGATACTGCGGTGGCCGTGCCAAATCTGGTATGACCCGTCGACCCGCCATGGTTTGCAACTCTCGCGCCAGACTCGGTGGCATAAAAGGACTGCGCAACTGTTGAGCTGCGTAGCCATAAGTTGGAATCGGTAAAAACACTGGCGGCGGCGGCACAGGCAATGGCGGCTCAGCATTAATCTGCTGCATCCGCTCACTCACCACATCGATTCGTGAGCTACATCCCGTCAATGCAATCATGACAGATAGCCCACACAACAGAACAAATGGCTTCATTGTGCGGCTCCTGGGGCTGTTGTTGCACCGACTGCCGTCTGACCCGCTGCCGTAGCAGCATTCGCTTCAGCCTGCTCATTGTATCGGTAAGTACGTGCTTGTAGCTTGATATTCAGGACAGGAACTTCACTGTTACTCTTATCGGCTGGCACTGGCAAAATTTCAAAATCATGCACGGTGACAATTCGTGGTAGTGCTGCTAAACCACTGACAAATGCACCAAATGAGTGATAATCACCTCGACCCTCAATATTAATCGGCAGCTCAATAAAGAACTCACGGGTGACTTCAGTTTCAACCTTGATATTTTGGAACTGCACACCGCTGCCGACACCGGTGTAGTTAATATCTTCGACCAGCCCTGGAATTTCATTTTCTTTCGGGAGCTGGCGTAACAGCTGACCAAACGTCTCTTCCATCTGCACGACCTGCGCCTTATACAGCTCAAGATTACGCACTTTAGAGTCTTTTTCTTTATACTCTGTCAGCAAAGTTTGCTCTTGGTTATTGGCACTCGCAATCTGATCGTTTACCGAACTAATCAGCAGCAGGTAGGCCAAACCTAGGGTTAAACAGAACACAAACAGGTAAATGGTTAGCTTAACCGGTAACGGCCAATTTCCCATATTCTGGGGATCTAGTGAATTAAAACTATCCACAAAATCCTGATAACTATAGGATTTTTTCTTGGTAACCGGCACATTGGTATCAGTTTTGTTTAAAGAAACTTTATCAGTACTCATCACTGACCTCCTGCGACGGTGGCCGAGGCTTCGGCGGTCGGCATGGCTGCTGTATCGATTGGTGTGCTGGCGAAACTAGAGACACTAATCGTTGCAGTCAGCTCTTCAGGCGAGGCCAAGTCCACAGACACTACAAACGTGCCATAGCTTGCTTCAGCACGCGGGATAACGCCACCCGATGCAGGAGCAGCGGCTTGCTCACCTTCAATCACGCCTTGAAATGAATTCATAAACGCATTACGAAACCACACCGAAGACTCTAAGTTTCTCAACAACTCTGATACGGTATTCGGACTTTCGGCACGGCCTTCAATGGTAAACTTGTCGCCTGCCCGTTGGAACCGGGTCAAGTACATGCCATTTGGGGTAGTGCGTACAAGTTCATCGAACAAGCGCACCACAACCGGCCGTTGACCCTGTAGATCTTGAATCACTTTCATGCGCGCGAGAATTTCATCACGCTGAGCTTGTAAGCCGTCAAGATCTTTTAACCGTACATCTAGCGCCGTATTGGCGGTGATGATTTGTTGGTTGGCGGTCATCTGATCGTTTAGTTTGGCGTTAAAGAACATCCAAACCAAACCACTACACACCACTGCAAGTAGAAAAATTGCTACGTTGAGGGTGATGAATTCTTTTTTCCGCTGCTCACGAAGCTCGGCGCGCCATGGCAGCAAATTGATTTTTGCCATTTCAGTCAAAACTCCGTAACGCCAAACCGCAAGCGATCATCAAGGAAGGTGCATCACTTTCGATTGCACTGGTATCAATCTGGCTGGCAAAGTTCATCTGCAAGAATGGATTGGCAACACTGACACGATTACCAAGTTTTTCTTGAATCAGCTGAGCCAGCCCCGCGACACTAGCACTACCACCCGCCAATAAAATGTGATCTACATCATTGTATTGACTAGATGAGAAGAAAAATTGTAACGAACGGGTGACCTGCTGTACCACAGACTCCATAAAAGGTCGCAGCACTTCAGGTTCATAGTCATCCGGCAAATTACCTTCCCGTTTGGCACGAGTGGCTTCTTCAAATGACAAACCATAGCGACGCTGAACATCTTCGGTCAGTTGCTTGCCACCAAACATTTGTTCGCGGGTATAAATGATTTTTTCGTCGCGCAGCACATTCAAGGTGGTCATGGTATGACCAATATCGATGATCGCAACAATTTCAGGCGAACTCGGCAGCGTGTCAACAAGCAGTGAAAACGCACGCTCCATGGCGTACGCCTCAACATCGATGACTTTTGCGGTTAATCCACCAATTTCGAGTGTATCAACCCGCTGCTCGATGTTTTCTGAACGCGATGCTGCCAGCAGTACACTGACTCGATTTGGCACTGCCGACGGACCAATCACCTCAAAATCGAGATTGACCTCAGACAGTGGATAAGGAATGTACTGATCTGCATCCAGACGAATTTGCGTTTCACGCTCATCGTCAGTCATCTCAGTCTCCATATCAATCACCTTCGTGATCACTGCCGAACCGGACACCGCAGCCGCAGCCGCACGCGTGCGCGGTCGCGCCCGTTTGACCAGACGCTCGATTGCGTCACCGACTCCCTCGGTGTCTGCAATATTTTTTTCGACCACTGCATTGGTGGGCAGAGGCTCGACTCCATAACTCTCAACTCGATAACGGCCGTCTTGGATACTCAGCTCCAAGAGTTTTACCGATGTCGAACTGATGTCCAGACCGACTAGACTGGCATTGTGTTTGCGACGAAAGGAAAGCACGTTTTTTCCCTTTTATTTTTTTCGTAGAAAATACGAAGCGCTGTGTTACAGCTGTCCCCGCTGCCCAACAGTAGTCTTATCAGACTTGCTGCTGACACACAAGCGTTGTTAGAGGGTATACTGCAGCATCACTCCGGTCCCGATTGGTATTAAAACGTAGTTGCCATGAAAAAGCTATCTTGTGCAGGCCTGATTTATGCTTTCTTTAGCTTGGTTTTTTCCTTGCTATGTCTTTTGGCGTTGGCGATTCCGGTCGGTTTTTACGGAATGTACCTGTATCTGGCACCGACGCTGCCAGATATGACGCGCTTAAAAGACGTACAAGTCGAAATGCCATTACAGGTATATACCCGCGATGACAAGCTCATCGGCTTGTTTGGTGAAAAACAATCCGATCCCATTGAATATGCCCAAATCCCCCCGCATTTGGTGCATGCGTTCTTAGCAGCGGAAGATGCCTCATTTTTTAGTCATGGCGGGGTGAGCTTTAAAGGCCTCGGCCGTGCCGTCACTGAAGCAGTACAGAGTGGCTCGACGCAAACCGGTGGATCAACCATCACCATGCAGGTCGCCAAAAACTATTACTTATCGCCTGAACGCACCTTACGACGAAAACTGACTGAAATTTTCTTGGCACGTAAGATTGAGCAGACGTTAAGTAAAGAAGATATTTTAAGCTTGTATGTGAACAAAATATTTTTAGGCCAAAATGCTTACGGCATTTCAGCAGCTGCCAAGATTTACTACGGTAAATCACTGGATCAATTGACAATTGCTGAGATGGCGATGATTGCGGGTCTGCCCAAAGCACCCTCAAGTTACAATCCTGTTTCCAATCCTGAACGAGCCTTAGAGCGACGCAACTGGATTATTGGTCGCATGCTACAACTCGGCTATATCCAACAAGCTGACTACCAGCAGGCGATTGCGGAGCCCGTCACGCTCAATATGAGCTCACGCAAACTCGACATGCGTGCACCGTATTTGGCCGAAATGGTTCGTGCTGAGTTGGTGGCCAAATATGGCGAGAAGGCTCAGTATTCTGGCTGGCGCGTCTACACTACGGTGCGCAGTGATCGACAGCAGTTTGCCGATGATGCGGTTAAACGTGGGCTAGAAGCCTATGATAAACGGCATGGTTGGCGTGGTGCTGAAGCGCACGATAAGCCATTAAAGAATTTTCGAGTGGTCGGTGAGTTACAACCGGCAAAAGTCACCGAATTATTGAGTCAAAGCTTTAAAGCACAATTGTTGGATGGAAGTGAAGTCACCGTCGAGTGGCATGGCATGGCATGGGCGCGAAAACGGATTGATACCAATCGGATTGGTGCTGCACCGTCCAAGGCGTCTCAAATCGTTAAAGTTAATGATATCGTCCGCTTACGTTCCCAAGATGACAGCAGCAATCGCAGCTGGGTACTCGGCCAGATTCCAGCGGCACAAGGCCAGCTGATTGCGCTCAATCCAGAAGATGGTGCGATAGAGGCGGTGGTTGGTGGTTATGATTTTGCTGATAGTAAATTTAATCGCAGTATTCAGGGCTGGCGGCAACCCGGCTCAGCGATCAAGCCGTTTATTTACAGCTTGGCATTAGAGCGTGGCTTTACCCCGCAAAGTGCCGTCAGTGACTCACCATTGACTGTTGGTAAATGGCGGCCGCAGAATTCCGACGGACGGTACATGGGCAATATCACCTTGCGTCGGGCGTTATATTTATCACGTAATTTGGTTTCGATTCGCTTACTGCAATCAGTGGGCATTGACCGTGCACGGCATTACTTGGTGAATTTTGGCATGGTGGAGCAAGAGCTCCCCCGCAATTTGACGCTTGCACTGGGTACCGCACAAGTACTACCGATTCAAATCGCAACCGGTTATGCCGCATTTGCCAATGGCGGCTATCGAGTACAACCCTATTTCATTGAATATATTGAAGACCACCAAGGCCAGATCATCTATCAGGCCAGTCCATATGCAGTCTGTCGCGATTGTGACACAGCGGCGGCACCCGCGGAAATTAGCAATACCCGCCTGATTCAGCCAGTTGAAGCAGACCCTATAGTCGCCGCCACAGATGAAACTTTGGCAGCAACAATAGAAGCTGCCATACCCGAGGATCCACAGACAGTAGTGAAAAGCAGACCGACACTGGTGACTCGTCCGGCTGTGCGTGTGATCGAAGCTGATGCCGCGTATGACATGGCGAATATCTTGCGGGATGTCGTGCAGCGTGGAACCGGACGTGCGGCACTAAAACTCGGGCGTAATGATCTGGCGGGTAAAACAGGAACCACCAATGATGCCAAAGATGCCTGGTTTTCAGGCTTTCAGCCGAACATGGTTGCTGTGGCATGGGTTGGCTTTGATCAACCTAGAAGCCTTGGTCGGCGCGAATATGGCGGCGTAGCGGCACTGCCGATTTGGACGGATTTTATGGGTAAAGCACTGGCAGATGTCCCCGAACAATGGATTACTCGCCAAGGCAATCTGCGGCAGGCGGAAAGCAGTGCCTCTGATTTATTTCAGTCGGCACAAGCCGATGTGCAAGACACTCAGCGGATTGCCCGCCGTAATGCTCCACCACTCGGCGTGATCATTCAGCGACCTGCCCCACCACCGCGACCTGCGGTCGTTACGCAGCCGTCGTCAAGTATTAACCCCAACTTACCAGTGACCCGCTTAACACCCAACGTGGCACAAAGCGGCAGTTATCGTCAGTCAATACCGACACCCCCAAACCCGCCAAGCACTGCACCCAGTCAACGAGTCACCCCAGACGAAATCTTTTAAAAAAAGCCACTTGACCGATATGATCAAGTGGCTTTTATTGATTGATTGGATGCAATCACTGGGTCGCTGATTAATCCGACAGCAAGGCAACCTGCTGGATATAATTGACTAGATTTTGCTTTAACGCGGCTTGTTCTGGCTCAGGATCTTGCTGCGCAGCACTACGCTGTAGGCGCAGCACATGCTGGCGTAAGGTATGCCGCTCAGCGGCCTCATACAAACGGACAAAATCATTAACCGCTGGATCACCTTGCTCTATCAAGCGCTCAAGCCAACGGCTGAGTTGAGCATGTTTACGTGATGAGTGTCGACCAGACAGCGCAGCAATAATAACGCCTTCATCCTCACTGCGCAGCAGCTTGCCCACCAGTTGGAACTGCCGACGACGCGCTTCATGCGCGGTGATCTCTTTGAGCTCCAGCAGCGTATCAATCAGATACTCGTTGATTGGTAGTTTTTTGATCTGTGCTGGCGACAGCGCCGCTAGCTGCTGACCCAAATCTTGCAAACGCTGCATGGCTTTTTTCAGCTCAGTTTTACTGGGACGATCCTCAAGATCTTCCCAAGCCTGCTCTGGATCTTGTCGTTTATGACGAGACATACCACTTACTCCGATTCATAAAAACGTGCCGCAAATAACGCACAAACTGCTTCAGCGGCCTTTTGCTCATCGACGCCATCCACAACCAGACGCAAAGTCGTGCCTTGGCCTGCCCCGAGCATCAGTAGCGACATGATGTTTTTAGCATCCACCAACTGATCGCCACGGCCAATTTGAATGGTCGAACGAAAAGCAGTGGCCACCTCAATCAGTTTGCCACTGGCGCGGGCATGTAAACCCAATTTGTTTATCACATCAATCGTGCTATCAATCATGACCAGTATTTCAATTCACGGTGTAAAGTTTGCGTTGGCCATTGTGCCTTAAGTGCGTCACACAGTCTATTCACCATATAGACTGAGCGGTGCTGCCCACCCGTACACCCCACAGCGACAGTGAGATAATTGCGATGACCTTCGGCAAAGATCGGCAGCCATTTTTGTAAAAAACTAAAAATATCTTGGTACATATCTTCAACCATCGCATGGCTGGCAAAAAAACTTTGCACCTCTGTGTCCATGCCCGTCAAAGCACGTAAATCAGGCTGCCAATGCGGGTTCGGCAAGTGTCGAATATCAAACACAAAATCTGCATCTAATGGTACGCCACGTTTATAGCCAAACGACTGTAATATCAAAATGATACGGTCGCCATGTCCCATTTTAACGGACAAGGTATGCTGTAATTCGTGAATATTCAGGCTACTGGTATCCAGACTTAAAGAAGCGTGCCGCGCAATCGGCGCTAGCAACGATTCTTCAGCGATTAATGCTTCTGATAATGTGCTATAGCGATCCGTCAGCGGATGACGACGACGAGTCGATGCAAACCGCGCTAACAACACATCATCCCGTGCATTCAAGAATAAAATTTCTGGCGAGGCATATTTTTTCAGCTGCTGATAAACTTCTTCAAATTGCATCAGGTCTGAACGCGGGGTACGCACATCAACCCCCAGCGCCAGCATGTCCAGATTTTTTTCTCGATCCAGCCGCGCCACAATATCCGGCAGTAA
>JBBKWW010000219.1:0-11534 GCA_037969155.1 Moraxellaceae bacterium | reverse complement strand
TCCTCATGCGCAAGGGGGATTTCGATATATCAGTTTAATTCGGTGAAATGGGATTAGAGAAAATCTGCTTGGTGCTGTGGATGTCTGACTTGAGCCTGCTCAATCCCTTGCTCAATTCGCTCGGCTGCCTCTTGCTGATCAGCATCAGTAGACGCGAGTTCATCCTGTACAGCATCCAGCGCAGGATCATAATGCAGACGCGTCAGCACTGGAAAATGATCCGAACCAATATTCGGCATACGCTGCATGTCGATCAACGAAAAATCAGTGCTATGAAACACATGATCCAATGACCACCGTAACACTGAATAATTGACATGGAAGGTGTTCATAAAATACCGACCAACTCGCGGGTCTAGCAAGCCACTAATCCGCTGAAACAGCCGTGTGGTACGGGACCATGCCACATCATTTAAGTCACCAGCGACAATACAAGTATGCTGATATTGCTCAATATGATCACCTACCATCAAGAGTTCAGCATCGCGCAGCGTGGAATCTTTAGCCTCAGTGGGACTCGGTGGCTTCGGATGTAAGCAGTACAACCAAATCAACTTGCCACAGCGCAGACGTACTTGGGTATGAATCGATGGAATCTCAGGACTCAGTAAAAACTTCACCTCAGGCTCAATCAAAGGCAAGCGACTGTACAAATGCATCCCATATAGGTTATCCAATGGCACGCGCACCACATGGGGATAGTCCGTTTCCAGCACATTCAGTGCCTGTTCCCACGCCGCATCTGACTCTAGAGTGATCAGAATATCGGGTTGATGCTGTTGTACCAGTTCAATCAATGCGGTTTTATTCGGATTTGGGGTCAGCACATTCGACACCAACAAAGAAATTTGTCGCGTTAGATCGTGCTGACCTCGATGCTGTCGCACTTGTTTTGGCCAAACAGGCGTATAAGGCAAAATCATTTTGCACTGATAAAGACTGCAACCAAGCAGCAAAACCACGATCAATACTTGTAATAATGACCAATGCTGCATGCTACACAGCAAACCCAGCACGGCAATGACGGCCAGTGTCAAAATCTGTAATCTTGGAAAATCAAAACTGCGAAACCACCACTGATTACGCGGTATCAAGGCCATCAGTGTTGCAAAGATCACCAAACCCGCTAACAGATTAAAAAACAACACAAGTCTCTCCTCGGGAGTGTTCGCACGTCACTGACGGCATCACGCTGTTGCACAGCATATCGAGTTGCCCCAGCACACAAAAGACCCCACGAAAAGGTATTCGCTTAGCAAAGGCTTTGTTACACTCAATGCTTTCGGCAGTGATACTAATTTGTGGGGATAGCGACATGAAAGTGGGTCTAGTCGGCTGGCGCGGCATGGTCGGATCAGTGCTAATGCAGCGCATGACAGAAGAAGGTGATTTTGCACACTTTGAGCCGTTTTATTTTTCGACCAGCAGTGCTGGCCGCGACGCGCCCAATTACGGTGGCAAATCTGCACCTGCATTAATGGATGCTCACGATCTGACCGCACTCAAGCACATGGATGTGATTGTAACCTGTCAAGGCGGCGATTACACCAATGCGGTCTTCCCCTCTCTGCGTGCAGATGGCTGGAACGGCTACTGGATTGATGCGGCCAGTAGCTTGCGCATGCAAGACGATGCGATCATCGTACTCGATCCAGTTAACCTCGATGTGATCAAACAAGGCCTGAACAAAGGCATTAAAAATTACGTCGGTGGCAACTGCACCGTGTCTTTGATGTTGATGGCGGTCGGTGCACTCTACCAGAACAATCTGGTTGATTGGATGAGTGCGATGACCTATCAAGCGGCCTCTGGCGCAGGTGCGCAAAACATGCGTGAGCTGATTAACAGCATGGGCTATCTGCGTGATGGCGTGCAGGATTTACTCAGCAATCCAGCCAGTGCTATTTTGGATATTGACCGTCAAGTCGCAGCGCTACAGCGTGGTGATGATTTTCCAAAAGCTCATTTTGGTGTGCCTTTAGCAGGCAGCTTGATTCCATACATCGACAAGCAACTGGACAATGGCCAGTCCAAAGAAGAATGGAAAGCTCAAGTTGAAACCAACAAAATCTTGGGCAACCAAGGTGACTTGATCGTGCCGATTGATGGCCTATGTGTACGCATTGGCGCGATGCGTTGCCACTCGCAAGCACTGACCATTAAACTCAAACAAGACGTGCCAATGGACGAAATCGAGGACATGATTCGCCAGTCCAACGACTGGGTCAAGCTGGTGCCTAACACTCGCGAAGCCAGCATGACCGATCTAACACCCGTCGCGGTGACAGGCACACTGAGTGTGCCAGTAGGTCGTCTACGCAAACTGAATATGGGCAGCGAATATCTCGGTGCATTTACCGTCGGCGACCAATTACTCTGGGGTGCAGCCGAACCGCTACGTCGCATGCTGCGCCTGTTGATCGAACAGCAATAAGCCCGCTGATCTTACGCCAATTGGGCGGCTCCAGATTGCAGAATCAGGTCGCCCTATGTTACAACAGCTTGGTTCTTGTATAAGACGATGGCTACAGAGTGCAAACTCGATCAGGGATTAGACACAATCAACTGAACAGGACGGATTGATGGTCATTCGAAAACGCATGATGATTGGGCTGGGAGCGGGTTTACTGCTACCTGGCTTTTCGCATGCACTGACGGTCGGCCGCCTAGATGTTCGTTCAGCACTGGGTGAACCTTTTTATGCCGAATTGGTGATTAGTGATCTGGGCACGTCTGATGCAAAAAATATTCAAGCCAGCCTCGCGGGTGATAGCGATTTTAAGCAACTCGGCCTACAGCGCAACGTGTACGGCTCCGGATTGCAGATCAGTCAGCGGACGGATGCCCAAGGTCGAGTCATTGTCAGCGTGCGCGGCAATCAGCCACTGACCGATCCTTTTTTAGATGTCGTGGTCAAAATCAAAGATGGCCGCAATACTCGTCTACAGCATTTGACGGCATTGGTTGATATCCCCAAAAACAGACAAAACAACCCATCGCCTAATTTACCTGAAACTGGCTTTACGGCGCTTGTGGTCACACCCGTACAACAAATGCCAAGTATGCCGCAAAGCCGTAAGCCCGCTGCGACACTCCCCTTGCAAGCGCAGCGCGACATACCCTTGATTCCGCTCAGTGGTGAACCACCTGAATTAACAATGTCCGTGCCTGAGCCACTGCTCAGTCCAGAGCAACTCAATCGTGCACCACGCTATACAGTGCAACGCAATGACTCGCTGTGGCAAATTGCCAGTCAGCTGCAAGATCGCCATCAGCAATCGGTTGGCCAGCTGATGAGCCAAATTCAGCAACTGAACCCGAATGCATTTGTGCGTGGTGATCCAAACCAACTCAAACAAGATGCCAATTTAATTTTACCACCCTTAGCAAGAGAGCAAGATCTGTTGGCCCAACAGCCGATACTCGAAGCGGTCAAGCCAGCAGCTGCTCCACAAGTCGCAAAACCTGTGACGCCGACCAAGCCCACAGCACTGGTGACGCGCCGTGGCCGTTTACCCAACGCCGAAATGATGTTGCTTGCACCCAACCAAATGGGTCTGGCAGCGGGCAACACAACGCAATCAGGACGCAATCAAGGCGTACAACCATTTTCTAGAGATTTACTCCAACGTGTGGGTCAAACCCGCCGTCACACTGCATCCCTTCGCCAAGAAGTCATCGAGCTGGATGCTCAAGTTACCGCCAACGACCAGAAGATTGCCATGCAAAATGCTAAAATCGCCGAGCTACAACAACGTCTCAAAGCCCGCAGGGAAGCCCAACGTCTCGCCACATCCGGCAAAACGACTGCGTTACCTACCATTGCCTTTACTGCACTTGCCTTGCTGAGTAGTGCCATGCTTGGCATTCAGCCGGCTTATGCCGATGCTGGTGCAACCGAAACCGCTGCCGCTGTCACTGAACAAGCGACTGCTGCAAGCTCATCGGGTGGCATGATGTTGATGATCATTGTCATTGCTGTCGTGATCGCTGCTGCGGTTGCCGCAATGGTACTCAAGAAAAAAGACCAACCCGCTGCGCCGGCCGCAAAGCCACAGGCACGACCTGAAGCAGCCAAGCCGCGACCCGTCAGTAAAGCCACCACACCAGTCGCGGACAGCACGCCTGCGAGCAAAGCCGCAACACCGCCATCTGCGGTTAAAGCACCAACGCCAGCACCCGTAGTCAGTAAGCCCGTGGTCGCCGAGCAACCTAAAGACGCGCTGCTAGAGGCTCAAGCTTTTATTTCGATGGAGCGCTATCCACAAGCGGTCGGCGTTTTATCGAAAGCGATTGATCAGCAGCCCAAACGCAGCAACCTTTATATCGCGCTGCTTGAAATTTATCTGTTGCAAGAAGATCATGATGCCTTTGATGCCCTGCAAGCGCGTCTAGAGCTGCTTGAAGATCCGATGGCCAGTGATCAAGCCTTGCAGCTACAGTCACGCCTGGCACCGCGTTTGGAGATCACCCCTGAAGGACTTGATGCGGATGAGCCGCTGACCTTTACCAAGGTGGAGATTCCACGCGAGCAACCGGTTGAAGAGCCGGTCAGCAGCACTTCGGCAGATGATCATCCGCTGGAGTTTAGCCTTGATAAACCTATCTCTGACGGCGAAAGCCCTGCACTAGCGCTTGGGCAGGATGATGCACGCGCGTTCCAACTGGACACACCGCCTGAACCTGAGCGGGTACAAAGCCTTGATTCACTAGAAGCTGAGTTTAAAGCAACGGGAACACGGCCTAGCTTGGCTGCACTGGCCACTGATGCACCACTGACCGACTTGGATTTTGATTTTTCGGCCAAAGATCTAGCAGCCAAAGATCTAGAAATCACAGATGATACCGATCATTCGGTACTCAGTGACGCGCTCAGTGATCTCAAGGCCTTTAGTCTGGAAGAGCCTGCCTCTACTACCGAAAAAGCTGACCAACCGGTTGATCTGGACTTTGATTTTGAAGCCAGCTCTTTTGAACTAGAAGACGATAAAACCAACCAGACTGAGCAGGGCGGTAATCTGGCAGCAGGCTTCGATGATCTGGACTTCTCGCTACCCGATGAAGACCAGCTCAAGCCACTCGAGGAAGCGACATCGCTCAGTATGGATGACCTGACTCTAGTCACGCCAGATCATGCGCTGGATGACCAAGCCAGTCAGTTTGATGCGCTACTCGAACAAAGTACGGACGATACGCCTGCCACATCAGACAGCCAACGCCTAACCAGTCAATTGGCAGCAGAATTTCCATTTCTTGCTGATACAGAGGATCAAGTCACTAACTTAGAGTTGGCACAGCGTTATGCCAGTCTGGGTGAAATCAGTAGTGCGCATGAGTTACTGGATGAGGTATTAGCACTCGGTTCAGATGTCCAAAAAGACCAAGCACGGCAGCTCAAAGCCAAAATCGCCAGCTAATCGCTTGTTTCAGTTTGCACACAGGTGACTTCGGTCGCCTGTTTTTTTGGGAGTGTCGTCATGCGTCCTGACCCAACAGCAGTAGTCATACCGAATCCTGCTCCACTCAGCCTCCTGTATAGTGGCGGCACCTTTGGCTGTGCAGGGCAACCACTGGCGCCGCTGTCAGCCGATTTTTTTCTACCGATATTACGCAGCCAACTGCATCAACTGTATGCCAGCGACTGGCAAGTCAGCGCGCTTGATACACTGCTGGACAGTAGCCAAATCGAGCCACAGCACTGGTTGTCTATTTTGCAACACTGCTTATCGCTATATCAGCAGCAGCAACATACGCCGATCATTTTAATTCATGGCACCGATACACTGGCCTACACGGCGGCGTTTTTGGCTGAAGCCTTTGCAGAGAGCGACTTGCGGCTTTGTGTTACGGGCAGTCAGCACCCCCTACTACACGCCCAGCCTGATGCGCATACCGATCCGGTGGATATCGACAGTGATGCACTGGACAATCTCCGCACGGCTCTACAAGCAGCATTACACGCACCAGCAGGGGTTGGTGTGGCGTTTTCTGGGGAGTATTGGCCGGCTCAAACCTGTCAAAAAATCCACAGCCAAGATATCGCTGCATTTACGGGACAGCATCAAGCGGGCTACCCTGCCAATAGCTATCAACCGCTCAACGCGACCCAACACCAGTATTGGCTAGAGCAAGCGACTCAACGTGTCGAGTTGCTCCAGCAAACACTGTCACAGATCCGGATTTCAGTTTATTATGCGACCCCGCAGCCAGCAGCACATGTGATTGAACAGCTATCTGATCTACTGCGGCGGCAACCCGCAGGATTAATCCTGATCGGCTATGGTCTCGGCAACTTTCCAGATGATCCAGCACTCCGGTGCTTATTGACTGAGGCACAGCAACACGACTGCCTTGTCGTAATGGCCACTCAAGTGCCGTTTGGTGGCACAGAAACGCGCTATGCCAGTGGCCATTGGTTGGCAGAACTTGGGGTTTTACCCAGTGCATGCCTGACCTTACCCGCGACTTATGCACGCTTGCTGTGGATTTGTGCGACCTTGCCCACGGCCACTGCACGACGAGAACGCTGGATGCAATGCTTAAACGATCACCATCTGGTCAAACGCTAACCGGACACTTCTTCTGTATTGATCACGTTTTTGAGGTACAACATGCAACGTTACGCACTGGGGATTGAGTTTAATGGCGCGAACTATCGCGGCTGGCAGACTCAACAAGCGGGGATTGCCAGTGTGCAACACACGTTGGAACAGGCCTTATCCCGTGTGGCGAATCATCCGGTGATCGTACATGCGGCGGGTCGTACTGATGCGGGAGTACATGCCAGTAATATGGTGGCGCATTTTGATAGTGCATCGATACGACCAGAGCGTGGCTGGGTGATGGGTAGCAATGCGTTACTGCCCAGTGATATTGCGGTGCGTTGGATTAAGCCGATGCCGGATGCATTTCATGCCCGCTTTAAAGCGATGGCTCGTCGCTATCGCTATGTACTGTTTAATCATCCATATCGCGCTGCGCTACTGGCGGGACAAGTCACTCACGTGTATCAGACACTGGACTTTGCACTGATGCAGGCGGCGGCAGCCAAGCTGGTCGGCACACATGATTTTAGTAGCTTTCGGGCAATGGCCTGCCAATCCAACCAACCGATACGTCATGTGCAACATGCTGAGCTGATACAACAAGGCCAAATGATTATTTTGGACATTCAGGCCAATGGCTTTTTACATCACATGGTGCGCAATATTATTGGTGTCTTGACTGCGATTGGCCGGGGGGAGCAGCCGGTCGAATGGATCGACCACTTACTCACGATTGGCGACCGTAAGCAAGCGGGCGTGACAGCACCACCAGATGGCTTGTACTTTATCCAAGCCTATTATCCACCTGAGTTCGAGCTGCCTGATGTCACGCTTGGACCAGTCTGGCTGACGCTATAGCAACATATTAACAATAGCCTAGCGTGATTGCTGCTTACGCTTGCGATACTCGACTGGTGTTTCTTGGGTCCAGCGCTTAAAAGCCCGATAAAACGTGCTGGGCTCAGAAAACCCAGTCAAATACACGATTTTTTCAATACTTTCATTGGTCTGAGCCAATAGTCGCTTACTTAAACGACAGCGATAATCCGATAAAATCTGCTGAAAACTAGTATCCGCCTCCGACAGTTGTGTGCGTAAACGACGCGCCGGCATGCCCAATTCAGTGGCCACACTTTCCAATGAGGTTTCACCACTTTCTAAACTCGCGCCAATCGCCCGACGCACATCTGCCACCAAGTCATAACGCGCCAGCTCTTGTAGCTTTTCTAGAGCGAGCTGTTCATGCAAATGCAATAACTCTGGCTCAGACTGCCATAAGGGATAATCCAGCACCTCACGATTAAAATATATACGTGTTTCGGACTGCCCCAAAATCACTGGACAGCCCAACGTGCGCTGGTACTCCTCTGGCGTTGTGCCTTCTGGATAATCCAACTCAATACACAACGGCTCAAAACGGCCTTCGGTCATGAACCGAAAGAATCGCAGCATACCCATCAAAAAACACTCGGTAAAATGCCGCAGCACCTGCAAATCTCGATAACGTGCGGGGCCATTGGTCAGATAGCACTGGTCACCGTCGATCACCAATCTGCCATCTAACACGTCACTGACCAAACGCTGATACGCTAAAGCGCGGCGTAAACCATCGCCAAAAGAAACACTACTCATAAACAAGTATTCGATGACTTGACCACGATACAGTGGCAAATGCTCACCCAAATGTAACCCGCACGCACGGTCTTGCGTGACCGACTCCACAGCATGCCAAAAGGTGACTTGTGAATATAATGGCGTACGCGCACTGGCTTCGACTTGTGCCATGGCCACGCCTGCTTGTGCAAGAATTTGTTCAGTTGGAAATCCTGCCCGCCGCATCGCTTGATACACTAAACGAAATAATACGGCCGAATCAGTTAATTCTTCAGTCACTTGCTTGCTCCAGCACTCGCCACTTATTACGGTTGATTCTAATCGCTACCATGCCAGATTACACAGTCATTGGCAAAAGATACTGTTCAGTTTTATGACAGCTTCGATTTTTATACTGCTTTTTTGTGAGTCAAAGCCGCTTGTATCTATGACGATGGCTTGCGTACACTGTCAAGCTCACAAGAACCATCATGGATCGATCATGCGCACACTCGCCCTACTGACTGCTTCTACGCTGCTGCTGAGTCTGAGTGGTTGCCAACAATTACATCTCATGAAAAAAACGCCAGCTCACGCGGCACAGACTACCGAGCACCCCCCTGAAACAACGGATGCTCACGCACCACACCACGGCCATGCCCTACGCAAATTTTGGTCACAGCAGTTCGAGCAATCCTCTATTCAAGACTATCCAACAGCCTGCTTAGCACAGAGCAAAATGAGCCAGCCTATCGTCGTCGGTCAGGTGATTGATACACCACGTTATGCCATGATCACCCTCGCCAAAAAACAGCAACAAGCACAACTCATGGGCGGCGAGCTGTGCATCCTCAATAAAATCACTCACCATATCGAGATCACCGCCGTGGATGATATCCGCTTTTTTACGCCAGACAGCTCGCAAGGCCAGTGATAGATTGTACTACGACTGACAAAGCACTGATGATTTGTTGATCTATGCTTGACTAAGCTATATAATATGTGCCTTTCCTAATTCACTGGGTAGGCTATGGCCAACAAAGAAGAGCTGATCGAGTTCGAAGGGGTCGTGACTGAAACACTGCCCAACACCATGTTTCGCGTCCGTCTTGAAAACGATCATGAAGTGATTGCACACATCTCTGGTAAAATGCGTAAACATTACATTCGCATTTTAACCGGTGATAGCGTAAAGGTCGAAATGACCCCATACGACTTGAGCAAAGGTCGGATTACTTACCGCGCACGCTAAGCTGTTATCGAAGTCAAAGAAACCGCACGTTTGATGCGGTTTTTTTTGTCCAAATCATCCCTAACGCCTCGGAGCTTGTGTGTCTGCCACCTCTGACAAGACGACCCCTCCTAAGATAGCGCCACCCACTCGTCGCACCCAAGCTGAGCGACGTGCAGCAACTCGCCAAAAAATATTGGATGCCACCATTGTTTGTCTAGCACGCGATGGATTTTCAGGCAGCACCATCAGTCGTATTGTGACTGAGGCACAGGTCTCACATGGTGCGAGCGGACATCTGTTTGATAACAAAAACGCCATGCTACTCGCCGCGGCAGATGAGGCGTTTTGGCGGTTTTATCGGCGCTGGCAACACGCCATACTCAGCATTAATCAAGCGGAGGATCGACTCAAGGCGCTACTTGCTGCCACGTGGATCGATCTATTACATGGCATCGAAAATGAAGTTTTGCTTGAATTGCTTATTGCGGGCAAGCAAGACCCCGAATTTAACGCACATTTACAGCCGTTATTTAATAGATTTCTCATTTTATTTCAACATTCTGCCGAACATTTCTTTGAGTCGATCAGCCCTGACATTCAGGTTGAGCAGATGATGATGCTGACCCAATGGCTATTTCGCGGCATGGCCTTGGACAAGCGCATTACCCCATCGGCTGAGTATTTTGCGCCGTATATTCAGGCATGGGTGACGCTATTACGCAGCCAAATTCAGGCACGACACGATGTACATAGCCCACCACCAACAGCGATTTAACAAAAAAACCAGCGCAGGCAACCCCACGCTGGTGGTGATTTTAGCGCCAACCCATTGGCGTTAAAACTCGTGTTTTGGCTGACGCTCTGGCTTAGTCTTCTTTTTTCGGCAACTCACGCAGGCGAATACCCAAATCGCGCAACTGATTCGGATCGACCGGCGCAGGGGCTTCGGTCATCGGACATTCGGCGGTTTTGGTTTTGGGGAACGCGATCACATCACGAATCGACTGTGCGCCGGTCATCAACATGATCAAACGATCTAAACCAAACGCCAACCCACCATGCGGCGGCGCACCGTATTTCAGCGCGTTGAGTAGGAAGCTAAACTTCTCTTCCGCTTCCGCTTCGTTGATACCCAGCGCGTCAAACACGGCCTTCTGCATCTCTAGCGTGAAAATCCGCAGACTACCACCACCGAGTTCCGTACCATTGAGCACCATGTCATAGGCGACCGACAAGGCACCCGCTGGATTGGCTTTCATCTCCTCGACCGTGCCTTTTGGCAAGGTAAACGGATGATGCACTGAGGTCCATTTGCCGTCGTCGAGCTCTTCGAACATCGGGAAATCCACCACCCACAACGGCGCCCATTCACAGGTGGCCATGTTGAGATCGTGGCCGACTTTAATCCGTAAGGCACCGATGGCATCATTGACGATTTTGGCTTTATCCGCACCAAAGAAAATCAAATCACCATTTTGTGCGCCGGTACGACTGACGATTGCTTGTAGCGCGGCATCACTGATGTTTTTAATAATCGGTGACTGTAGGCCAGACTCTTGCTCAACGCCGTTATTGACCTTGCTGATGTCATTAACCTTAATGTACGCCAAACCGCGTGCGCCGTAAATGCCGACGAATTTGGTGTATTCATCGATCTGGCTGCGTGAAATCGTATTGCCATTTGGCACGCGTAAAGCGACGACGCGGCCTTTTGGATCATTGGCTGGCCCTGCAAACACTTTAAAGCCCACGTCTTTTAATACATCGGCCACATCGACCAGCTCTAACGGAATCCGCAAATCTGGCTTGTCAGACGCATAACGACGCATCGCTTCGCTGTAAGTCATGCGCGGGAACGCATCGAATTTTACGTCGAGCGTATCTTCAAACACTTTAACGATCATGCCTTCCATCATCTGCATGATGTCTTCGTCTGACATAAACGAGGTTTCAACGTCGATCTGGGTAAATTCAGGCTGACGGTCAGCGCGTAGGTCTTCGTCGCGGAAGCATTTGGCGATTTGATAATAACGGTCAAAACCTGACACCATCAGCAGTTGTTTAAACAACTGTGGTGACTGTGGCAAGGCGAAGAAGCTGCCGTTTTGGGTGCGTGATGGCACCAGATAATCCCGCGCACCTTCTGGGGTGGCACGGGTCAG
>JBBKWW010000218.1:0-8258 GCA_037969155.1 Moraxellaceae bacterium | reverse complement strand
TTCGGATGGAAGTCGCGCTTAAACCACTGCATAAATGGCTTACGCATTGGGGCAAGGAGGCCGTCTCGACCGACCAGCCACGGTAGCCCATCGCGCAGCATGCGTAGACGTTCAATCCGACTAAAGCCATCGGTTTTGAGCATTAGATTCGCACGTACCAAGGTGAACGTCGGCATCATCACACCGATTAATGCCAGTGCATAGGCACGGGTGCGGTAGTCCACTTTTGCGACGTCTTGCATGACATCAAAGGCCACGTCTTTGTGTTCCATTTCTTCAATGGCATGCCATGCCAGCATGGCGCGCATATTCGGATCGGCCGTTTCAAGCGTGCTGCGTTTAGAAAAGAAACATTCAGCCATCAGTGCGGTGATATGCTCGGCAGCGGCAGTCAGGGCAAGGTTCATTTCGGGGCTTTTGGTTTTGAGATCATTTGACATACGTGCAGTGATAAATCCCAAGAGTCGCTCTAGCGGCTGACCTTGCTGGATCAAAAACTGATTGTAGCGTTCGTGTGCGATGCCATGCTGTGCTTCTTGCCGAATAAAATCTTGTACCCGTGCCGCAAGCTCTGGATCGGTGATTTGATCGCGAAACAGGCGCACACTGCTAATAAAATAGCGCTCGCCGACTGGGAAAGTGATCGTCAACGCATCAAAAATCCGTGTTTTAAAGGGGTTGTTATCCAACCAAAAGCGTGGCATGTCGGCGCGATCAATCTGAAAGTCCAGATTTTGGCGCACTTGCATCTCTGCTTGGGGTGGACACTGGCTGCTATCGTTTGCGTGGACTTGGGCATTCATATGATACGCTCCTTGGTCAGTTTGCACTGTGCAGTACACTGAATATGCGTTGAGTATTGCGCATCTGGTCAAGAATGTTTTGACAGTGACTGCCTTTTTTTATACAAATCACGACATGATCTGGATCGGTGGGATGCTCGATGAGCGATGATTCTTTGGTTGCATCGACCTATGTGCAATTGTTGATGGAGTATTTACAGCAGTCTGAGCTGGCACCTGAACAGTTGTTAAGTGCTGAGCAGCTGAACTTGCTTGAGGCATCCCGTGCTGGCGGGAGTCGAAGCCGTATCTCGCGCACGGTATTTAGTGCCATGTTGCAGCAAGTGCAACAGCAGGTGCAACAACCGACGTTGGGCTTGCAGTTGGCCAAACAAATCAGCGCGGCGCATTTAGGCGTGCTGGGTTATTTGATTTTGGCCTGTAGCAGTTTAGGTGAGGCGCTGGTACGCATGGATCGCTATGGTCGTTTAATCGATGATGCGATTGATATGCAGATTCGGCAGGTTGATGATCTGATTGAGTTATCGTGGCCGCCGTTGTTGACGGCTGCGGATGCGGTGTTTGTCGAGCTTGGTGTTGCGGGCGTGGTACAGTTTGCGCGCAATATCACTGGCCAACAGGCACCGATGACTGCCGTTGGTTTTGCGCATCGGCATGACGGTCATTTACAGCCGTATCGACAGTTTTTTGGTTGTGTGCCGAGTTTTAGTCAGCCTTCGACATTTTTACGTTTTCCGATTGCTTATTTGAGCGTGCCCTTACGCCAGCCTGATGCGGTGCTGTTGGATATTTTAGAGATGCAGGCCAATCAGGCATTGGCGTTGTTGCCACGCACCGATGTATTTTTACAGGAGGTGCGGCGCTTGCTGATTCGGTTGTGCCGTGAGGGTGTGCCGACACTGGAGCAGGTGGCTGAGGCGTTGTATTTAACCCCACGCACGCTACAGCGTCGCTTGGCTGAGCATGAGGTACGTTTCCAACCGCTGTTGGATGAGGTGCGCTTGCAGTTGTGTGAGCAGTATTTGCAAGATGATCGTTTACAGTTGACCGACATTGCAGCGTTATTGGGCTATTCTGATCAAAGCGCTTTGACGCGGGCATATCGGCGCTGGACGGGGCGCACACCGTACCAGCAGCGGCGCCATTAGGGTCTAAAACAGCGTTTCAGTATGCGATGTGACACAATCTCAGGATGTTGAGTATGAATGCCAATCTGATATCACTCGGCCAGCCCGACACTTCGTTACAATATCCGGCAGATGGAGCATTGGTGCAGGATGGTCAGCCGCTATTCGGACGCTGGCCGAGACCGCCGAAGCATATTAATGTTCAAGATTTTGATCATATGACACCGTTTGGTCAGCCTGCATCGCGTTTGCGGCAGAAATTGGGCTTTAAACAGTTTCGCTTTGTCAGTTTGAATTCTGATGATCTGATGATTGGTTTGGCGATGGTGGATTTGGCATGGGCGGGGCATGGTTTTTTCTATGTGTATGATCATCGCTCTGGTCAGCGCTTGAGTGCTGCCCATACGCGCCCTTTGGCCTATCACACACGGCTCAACCCATCGCCATATTATGGCACCAGTGATTTTCGTTCGAAGCCGCTATCGATTGAAATCAATCAGCGGCAGGCCAAGCGACGAGTACGCGCGTGGCATCAGCGGCGCTTGTGCTTGGATGTGACCATTGATCAGCGCGCCTGCCAGCAACCTTTGGCCTTATGTAGTCCGACAGGGGCAACGGGTTGGACATATACACAAAAATCGACCGCCATGCCGATGGTGGGCATGTTGGATTGGGGCGGCTATCAGGTCGATTTGGGTACGCCAGATTGGTTGGCGGCGACCGATGACAGTTGTGGGGTGTTGCGATATGTGACGGCGTGGCATTGGTTGAGTCTATCGACACAACTCGCCGATGGTCGTACTTTAGGTGTGAATTTAGCCAGTGGTGTAAATGATAGCTTTGGTACAGAAAATACCTTATGGCTGGACGGTCTAGCCATTGAGTTACCGCCTGTCTTGTTTCGGCAGATCGATGCGGAGCATTGGCAGTTGATCAGTGCAGATGGTCGGGTATGCTTACAGGTACAGACCTATGGTTGTCATCAAGATTCAACCAATGCGTTGTTGGTGGCAAATCGCTTTCGGCAGTGGGTGGGCTTGGTTTCCGGCACCATTATCTTGCCAAATCAGCAAGTGGTCGAGTGGCAGGGTAAACTAGGACTGCTGGAAAAGCACTATGCGCGTTGGTAGACGAAGTGGTGTGATTAAAGCGAGAATTTACCCTATTTTTCATCTAAGCTGTACAGGTCTGAAACCTCGTGCT
The DNA here is from genome assembly GCA_037969155.1 of Moraxellaceae bacterium. GTDB lineage: Bacteria > Pseudomonadota > Gammaproteobacteria > Pseudomonadales > Moraxellaceae > JAYXXU01. Next base: position 5,125 of record JBBKWW010000218.1, on the reverse strand, counting down.
GTAGGACGCGGCCAATTTTGACAATGATAGATCGTATCGTTATTCTTTTCGGTCACCTGACTGATGAGGTTGGGTACGGATTGAAGTATGGCGTTTAACGCTACAATCAGTTTTATTTCTGATCGGTATGACCTCACGTGATACGGGGTGGTCTGCGATCAAGCAGAGGAAGTTTTTTGTCATGTCGCGTATTGCTGCTCGGTTTGCCCAGTTAAAAACTCAACAACGTAAAGCATTGATTCCGTATGTGATGGCTGGCGATCCTGCGCCTGAAGTGACCGTGCCGTTGCTCCATGCGATGGTTGAGGCCGGCGCGGATTTATTGGAGCTTGGCTTGCCATTTTCTGATCCCATGGCGGATGGGCCAGTGATTGCGCTGGCAGCGGAGCGGGCGCTGGCAGGGGGCACAAGTACGCTAGATGTCCTGCGTATGGTGGCTGAGTTTCGTCAGGATGATACCGATACCCCGATTGTACTGATGGGCTATCTTAATCCCATCGAAATTATTGGCTATGAGTCGTTTTGTCAGCAAGCCGCTGCTGCCGGTGTTGATGGCCTATTGTTTGTGGATTTGCCGCCAGAAGAGGCAGATACAGTCGCCAGTATTTTTGAAAAATATCAGCTCGATCCAATCTTTTTGGTTGCTCCCACCACGCGTGATGCACGGATTGAGCATGTGGTTAAAGCGGCGCGTGGCTATGTCTATTATGTATCGCTCAAAGGGGTGACGGGTTCGAGTGCGCTAGATACCGACGAAGTGGCCACACGGATCGCACGCATTCGGTCACGTACCGATTTGCCGATTGGGGTCGGTTTTGGGATTCGGGATCGAGAAACTGCCCAAGCGGTCGGTCGCGTAGCCGATGGTGTGATTGTCGGTACAGTTTTGGTCAAGCCATTCGGGGAAGTGGATGCAGTGACTGCCCATCAGCAAGCCATCGCTAAACTGCATGAATTGCGCCAAGCCTTGGATGATTTAGCATGAGTGAGCAGCGTGTGCAGCCGTCGGTAGAACATTGGCTACAACGTGCGGTACCCGGTATTGCGGTGCGCACCGAACCGGCTTCGCCGACTGCGTTACAGACTGAGCCGACGCTGGAGTGTCCGATTTGTCATGCACTGACCACACGCACTGCGATGGCCTTTAATCTGTATGTCTGTCCGCACTGTGATGAGCATTTAAAGATGCGTGCGCGTGATCGTTTGGCGGGTTTTTTTGATGAGGTCTATCAAGAGCTCGGCCAGCAGTTTGTCAGCTCTGATCCGCTGGGCTTTGTCGATAGCCAACCATATCCCGAGCGATTACTTAAAGCACAGCAACAGACGGGCGAAACGGAGGCGCTGATCGTCCAGCAAGGTCGTGTAGGTGAGGTTGAGTTGGTGGCTTGTGCGTTTGAGTTTGAGTTTATGGGTGGCTCGATGGGCAGTGTCGTGGGTGATCGCTTTGTGTTGGCTGCCGAGACGGCGCTGGCCAATGCTCAGCCGCTGGTGTGTTTTGCTGCGTCAGGCGGTGCCCGCATGCAAGAGGGCTTACTGTCTCTGATGCAGATGTCGCGCACCGCAGCAGCGATTCAACGTCTCAAAAAAGCCAGCGTGCCCTATATTGTGGTGCTGACCCATCCAGTCTATGGCGGGGTGACAGCATCACTGGCGATGATTGGTGATATTCATCTGGCTGAGCCAAAAGCCATGGTGGGGTTTGCTGGGAAGCGAGTGATCGAACAGACTGTGCGCGAAGTACTCGGTGAGCCGTTTCAGCGTGCTGAGTTTTTACAAGATCATGGGGTGATTGACCAGATCGTACATCGCCATGCGATGAAAGAGACGATTGAGCGGTTGTTACGTAAGCTGATGAATTTGCCATGAATCAGTTGCCTGCACCAGATCAACATGCAGTATTGGCTGACTGGCTAGACTATTGGACACAGACCCACGTCACCGCGATAGATCTCGGTTTAGAGCGGATTCGGCCAGTCGCGGTGCAATTGGGTGTACTACAGCCTGATGCCACCGTGTTCACGGTGGCAGGGACTAACGGCAATGGCTCAACCACGACATTACTGGCCGCGATTTTTGTGGCGGCGGGTCATGCGGTAGGGTTGTATCAATCGCCGCATATTCGCTATTTTAATGAGCGGGTGTGCGTGAATGGCCAGCCGGTGAATGATCAGTGTTTAATCGATGCCTTTGTTCAGGTGGATGCGGCACGTCGAGTCTGTGGCTTGCCGTTATCGTTTTTTGAGGCGACCACGCTGGCGGCTTTTGTCATTTTTAAAACGCAGCGGTGTGATGTCTGGGTACTAGAAGTGGGTTTAGGCGGTCGTCTAGATGCGGTGAATTTGCTTGATGCCGATGTGGCAGTGATTACCAATATTGGTCTGGATCATACCGACTGGCTTGGCGATACAATCGAGCAGATTGCTGCCGAAAAAGCAGGTATTCTGCGTGCTGGAATTCCATTGGTTTATGCTGATCCTGATCCTGTCCCGCAAGCCATCGTGCAGCGTGCACAGCAACTTGGCTGTCGGCTATTGCATGCTGCGCAGGACTATCATTGGCAGCATCAAGAGGATGTTTTCTTTTATGCCACTGCGGCACTCACCTTACGCTTACCTGTGCCACATTTGGCGGCAGTGAATGCCGCCGCTGCCATTACCGCCGCCATGCAAACGGGTATTGCTCTCACTCAAGCGCAATTGGCAGTCGCCCTGCAAACTGCTGAGTTGGCGGGACGCTTTGAGCAACGACTGTGGCAGGGACGACGGCTGATTCTAGATGTGGCGCATAATGTGCATGGCATGCAGTTCTTCATCACGCAATTGCAGCACTATAGGGCAGCGCACCCAGATTTACGGGCAGTGCATTGGGTGTTTTCCATGCTGCAAGATAAAGATATTCAAGGCGTGGTTGAATTGGCACAGCCGATAGCAACGCATTGGCATATTGCCGTGCTACCACCGAATGTCTCTCGGGCGGCAAGCTTGGCACAGTTACAGGTCGCGCTGGGTTCAGCGGATCAAACAGACTATCCTGATGTGTTAGCTGCTTTGCATGGGGCATATGCGGCGACAGATACACAGGATCTTATCGTGGTGTGTGGTTCATTTCATACCTTAGACGCGGTATGTGAGGTAATAAACGGTCATGACGCCAAATAATAAACAACGCTGGATGGGTGGTATGGTGTTGCTCAGCGGTGGTGCCCTGCTGGCCGCGCTGTTGCTGCAAGGTGATGGTAAAGATGCTTTATTGGCACAAAATCAAGCCAGTTCTGCCACCTCGCAGGCATCAAATCAGTCGACTGAGACGATTTCGGAGCAGGATTTCAACTCGCTTGATGCGGGTCAAGCAGAAGACAATCCGTTTGCTGATGAGAGCAGTGTGACGCTACGTCCATTAGAAATGGATGTCGAAACTGAGCAGGCCTTATTAGAAGAGCAGCGCGCTGCGCGTACGAAGCAAGTGGCTGAGCAAGAGGCCAAAACAGCTGAATTTTTAGCCACCCAGCAAGCCGCAGAAGCATCCGCCGCCCGCCGTGCTGCCGAGGAGCAAGCTGAGCATTTGGCTCGCCGCCAAGCTCGCCAGCAAGCCTTGCTAGACAGTGCTGATCCACCGCCACCTGAGATCGATGATCTTACAGCAGATGCCGCTGCCGCACAGGCACAACGTCGTTTAGAAGAAAATGCTCGCTTAGATGCCCGCATGAAAGAGCAGATTGCACAAGCCGCCAGCCAGCAAGAAAAAGCCGTGCGTGAAGCAGAGCAGGCCAAGTTACGTGCTGAAGAAGCTAAACAATCGCGCGCAACCTTTCAAGCCGCACAGGAAAAGCGTGAGCAAGAGCGGCTGATCGCTGAAAAAGCCAAGCGTGATGAGGAAAAGCGACTGGCTGAACAGCGCAAGAAAGACCAAGCACTCGCTGCCCAGCAGCAAAAAGAAGCCGATGAAAAGCGTCTTAAACAGGAGCAAGATGCCGCCAAAAAAGCCGAAATTGAGCGGCTAAAAACTGAGCTCGATGAGGAAAAGCGACTGGCTGAACAGCACAAGAAAGACCAAGCACTCGCCGCACAGCAGAAAGAGGTCGATGAAAAGCGCCTTAAACAGGAGCAAGACGCCGCCAAAAAAGCTGAAGCTGAACGATTAAAAGCCGAGCAACAAACCAAAACTGTATTAGATGCCGCCAATAAAAAACTGGAGGCCGAGCGGGCGCGTGCCATGCTCGATGGCGATGATAAGCCTTGGATGGTACAGGCAGGCATGGCGGCCACCCAAGATGCCGCTGATGCGCTGGCTGCACGGCTTAAAGCGCAAGGCTATCCGGTGCAAACGAGCCAAACCAGTCGTGGGGTTCGGGTATTGGTCGGCCCTGAAAAAGGCCAAACGGCCGCCAAAGCACTACGCGCCAAAATCAATCAAGATCCTCGAATCAATGTGAAAGGTGCGTTTGAGCTGGATTGGCAACCACTGGCTGAGGCCGCTGGTCGGCAGATCAAAAGCGCAAGCAGTAATAAAGCAGACAAGCCCGCAGCATCCAGTCGGATTCTGATGGTGCAAGTGGCGATGGCAGCTGATCAAGCACGTGCTGATGCAGTGGTGGCCAAGCTCAAAGCCAACGGCTATAGCGCTCAAACCAGCCAAACCAGCCGTGGTGTACGAATTATGGTCGGTCCTGCATCTGATCCTGATGCAGCACTGGCATTACGCAATAAAGTCAATCAAGATCCCAAACTTGGAATGAACAGCGCATGGGTGATTAATTGGCAACCACTTACACCATAATCGCCCTCGCAGCTATTATTGCTGCATTTTTGCTATCGACACGCCGTCAGCCAAGTCCAGCTGAGCCTGCGCTCAAGTCTGCGCCTGCGGTGCGCGGTGATGAGCTGGCGGTGTGGCCGTTTGCGCCGATGTCATTTATGACCAATAGCGAGGTGCGGTTTTTTGCACGGCTACAAGAGGCCGTGCCTGAGCATTTTATTTTTGCTCAAGTCCAGCTGTCGCGCCTGATTGAATCGACCGATAAAAACGACAAAGGCTTTTGGTTTAATCGCATTTGTCGCATGAGTGCGGACTATGTGCTGGTGGATCGCGATGCCCAGACCATCCTTGCGGTGATTGAGCTGGATGA
>JBBKWW010000217.1:0-3130 GCA_037969155.1 Moraxellaceae bacterium | reverse complement strand
GGGGCTACTGCGTTGCGAGTCGTTTGCTTAGAATGACTAAGCCTCACGATTCACGCCTTGTATCCCCTCAAAAACGGCCAGTGTCGCGGCCGTGGCTCAAACGTCAACAGCCCCTAGTTCAGGCGAAAAAAATATTCGCGGTAGTATTTGAGCTCTCGAATCGAATCCCGAACATCATCCATCGCCAAGTGCGACGCGTCTTTTTTCAGGCCACTCATAATCTCTGGCCGCCAGCGACGTGCCAGCTCTTTAACGGATGATACATCCAGATTACGATAATGAAAAAACTGTTCCAATTCTGGCATTAAGCGATGCATAAAGCGTCGATCCTGACAAATCGAATTGCCACACATCGGTGATTTTTTGGCATCGACCCATTTTTTCAAAAACGCCAAGGTCTGTTGCTCTGCGTCTTGGGCGCTCAAGCTGCTACGACGTACACGCTGGATCAAACCTGATTGACCATGTTGCCGCGTGTTCCATTCATCCATCGCATTCAACACAACATCCGGCTGATGAATGGCCAACACCGGCCCTTCTGCCAAAATATTCAAATGCTCATCGGTGACGATTGTCGCGATTTCGATAATCCGATCTTGGTCAGTGTCCAAGCCGGTCATTTCTAGATCAATCCAAATCAAATTTTGGGCGGGCTTTTGCGCAGCGTTACTCGCACTCATAGTCATCAGCATTTCAGACAAAGAAGACCGCTTATACTAGCAAACTATCATGCTACATTGAGCGACCTTTTTTCCAGTGTCATTTTACGATGTCAATGATTCGAAAACGGCGGCTGACGGATCAACAATCGCGACGGATTGATGCCCAACATAGTCGCCGCCAACAGCAAGCCCCCGCACACGATGCACAAGACACCCTCGAAGGTCTCATCGTGGCACATTATGGCCGCCAGCTTGAAGTACAAGTACTCAGCGTGCCGAGCCAATCTCAAGTCGCGCCCGTGGTAGCAGACGGCGAGCCAGAACCATTTTGGCGTGAGATTTCGCTCAGTGAGATTTGGCGCTGTCATACTCGCACCAACTTACCGGTGCTGATCACGGGGGATCGAGTGCGCTGGCAAGCCGACTCGAATACTGGGCTTGGGGTGATTACCGCACTGCACGCCCGCCACAGCCTACTGACTCGACCCGACCGCTACCATAAAGTAAAACCCGTCGCCTCAAATGTCAGCCTGATCGTGGTGATGTTTGCCGCGCTGCCCGTCCCCTCTATGCAACTGATTGACCGCTATCTGGTCGCCTGCCAACAAGCCGATATTCCAGCATTGCTGGTGCTTGGTAAGGCGGATCTACTCAGCGAAAACGACCCGCTGCTGGATCGTCTGGCTGAATACCGTGTGCTGGGTTATGACACACTCTGCGTTCATACCGATGGTGATCTCAGCGCCTTACAGGCCAAAATGCTGGGGCAAACGGTGGTCTTTGTCGGCCAGTCTGGGGTCGGCAAAAGCTCAGTGATCAATGCCTTGATGCCCGAAGCCATGCAGCGGGTCAATATTATTTCGGAAAACTCCGCGCTTGGCCAGCACACCACCACCACCACTCGCCTGATGCCGTTTGATGCACATGATTTAAGTCAAGGGGCGCTGATCGACTCACCCGGTATCCGAGAGTTTGGCGTTTGGCATCTCAGTGTCGACGCGATTCGATCCGGCTTTGTCGAGATGCAAAACTTATACGGCACGTGCCGCTTTCGTAACTGCACACACCGGCATGAGCCAGACTGTGCATTACGTCAAGCTGCAGCGCGTGGTGATATTTTGGAACGTCGTCTGCTCAGTCTGAACCGACTCGAAGATGATGCGCTGGCGGTTGAACAACCGCGCTAGCCAAGCAAAAATCGCAGTAGACCACGCGATTACCGCGCTTTTACATTGAAGTGCTGGATTTGTCGCTATACTAGCGGCCTATATTGACCATGATTAAAGGTGTCTCTTGGAACGCTGGCTTGAATTTATGCAAAACCACCCTTTTTTGTTTGGCACACTGGGGGTGTTAGTTGTTTTGTTTTTTATCCTTGAAAATAAGCGCAGTGGCCGCAAGATCTCTGCTCAGTCCTTAGGTGTTTTGCTCAACCAAGAAAACGCCATGTTGATTGATTTACGCGATCCTAAAGACTACCGCGAAGGTCACATCAGTGGCAGCCGCAATATTCCGTATAGTCGCCTCAAAGATCACCTTGAGGAACTGCGCGAACTGAATCGACCGATTGTGATGATCTGCCAAATGGGTCAAGTGTCCGGCACAGCCGCACAGATGCTCGGTGGAAACAGTCTGTATCGACTCGATGGCGGCATTTTGAGCTGGCGCGGCCAAGGGTTACCGCTGGTCAAAAGCAAAGCCTAACTGAAGCAATCGAATATCAAGGAAATCCGCATGTCTGTGCCAGTCACCATTTACACCACACCGTATTGCCCGTACTGTATTCGCGCCAGGCAACTGCTTGAGCAAAAACAAGTGTTGTTTACTGAAGTCGATTTAAGCCGCGAACCGGCACAGGTGCGCAGCGAACTAATGAACAAAACTCGCCAGCGTACTGTGCCGCAGATTTTTATCGGCGAACTGTTTGTGGGTGGCTGCGACGAGTTGTTCGGCTTAGAACGCCAAGGTAAGCTCGACGCACTTCTCGCAGGCTAACCGCGAACTTACTGCGATATCGTTTTTTAACCCCAAGGAGCTTATGAGTCATGACCGACCAACAACCGCAAGCACAACTCGCGCTTGAACGTATTTATGCCAAAGACCTGTCATTTGAAGTGCCTAGTGCACGCGTATTTATGGGCGAATGGCAACCTGAACTGGACATTAACTTGTCGTCAAATGCTGAGCAGCTTGACCCAACGCATTTTCAGGTGGTACTGAGCGTCACTGTCAACGCTAAAAACCAAGATACTGTGGCGTTCATCGCTGAAGTACATCAAGCCGGTGTTTTCTTGATCGAAAACGTCACGCAAGAGCAATTGCCGCATCTGCTCGGTGCTTACTGCCCAAATATTTTGTTCCCGTTTGCACGCGAAGCAATCAGCGACCTCGTGACCAAAGGCAGCTTCCCGCAATTGTTACTTGCACCGATTAACTTCGATGCAGCATTTGCCGAAAGCCAGCAACGC
>JBBKWW010000216.1:0-9646 GCA_037969155.1 Moraxellaceae bacterium | reverse complement strand
CATACACCCGAGCCGATGATTACCACCAAAGCCTTGGCTGACTCTGGTGTGACGTTACTGGTGCGGTTTTGGCTGTCACCCGAACTCATCGCGCAGCTACCGATGATTTGTGAACAAGTCACGGAGGAAATCAAAACCGCCCTCAATGACGCGAATATTGAAATCCCCTATCCACACCTGCGACTGTTGTACCCAGCAGCATCAGTGGTCAAGCGGTCACTCTGACTCATCAGCAGGATTTTGGCCTCATGCGCCAAGACAAACGCTACTGATCGGTCGGAAGACCAAATGCACTGAATGCGTCTTTGAAGCGGCTTAGCGCCGCATCAAACCTGACAATTGACCTAATATCGCACCAATCTCTTGGTTGGCTTGATTGGCAGTACTCGCATCGCCCTTGGGGGTCAACTGATCAATCACCTGCGGTAGCAAGCTCGCAATACCTGACAGTACCGCACCTCGACTCGCGCCTGTTTCGGCGGCAAATTGATCCACTTGTGCAGCACCAAATACGCTTTCGACCTGTTCTGGTTGCAGAGGCTGATTCTGCCCTGTGTTCATCCACGATTGAGCCTGTCCGCCTAGACCTTTGCCTTGTAGCGACGACAATACTTTTTCTAAACCGCCTTGTTGTTGCACCCACGTCAGCACAACAGGAAGTAATGCAATTAATAAACTTGCTGAACCCGACACGGCAGGTTTAGCCGGTGACGATGAACGATCTCCACCACCTAATACTGAGCCAAGTAGATCAGTTAGACCACCACCAGATGTCTGGCCAAAGGGTGAATTGACGGTCGAATTTGAAGAACTCGCTGGTGTGGATTGACCACGCACCAAACCACCCAACAGTCCCCCTAATCCGCCCTGCTTCTCCAGCGCACTTCCTGCTGCTTCACGAGCAAGCTGCCCCACTAAACCATCTAACATACCCATAATCGCTCAATCCTCACTGTACAACCGATGATCAAAATAGTGTTCGCGTGACTCAGCATATTGGCATACCAAGCCTGCCATGTTAAATACGATGACAATCCGACGAAACCAAAGGGCTAATCGGTCAATGGCGCAGACCAATACTGCTGTAACACCTGTAAGCGTCGCCAATTGTCCACATCGACCTGATCACGCCAAATCAACCACGTCTGCCGCTGACCCAGTGCAACCCCTTCAAAATGCAAAATCACCACCAGCCCTAGCCATGCCTCGACCCGCAATAAACGCGCCTGAATCTTACGCATTTCTGCGGCTGGCTGGCGTTTTTGCTTGTTTTTTTGCTGGGGATGCTGCTGCCATTGCCACAGGACTCGATCCAACTGCTGTAGGCAGCACAAGCGGGTCTGACGCCGCTGCGCATGCAATTGGGCAACACTGAGGCCAAGCAAGGCAATCATCGCCATTGCTTTAATAAGCCACGAAATGCCACTGTACAGCACCAATACCCCAAGCAAGCATACACTGAGAAGCTTAACGCCCTGTTGTAAGCGGCTCGGACGAATCTGTGCCAGATCGACCCACATTTATTGCGGATAGTGCAGTTGTTTTAGGCGCTGAATCAATGCCACAAACTCGGCATCCTCAGGCACACTAACATTCATAAACCAATCCAACAAATCAGGATCTTCTGCTTCAATCAGCCGTGAAAAGGCAGCTTTTTCGGCAGCATCTGCTTGTAGATAATGCCGCCGCACATACGGATCAAAAAACATATCGATTTCTTTCAGGCCACGTCGCGCCCGATAAATTACTTTACGGTCATGCAAACTGATGCTATCCGTCATTTTATAGCCACTCCATCATGACTGACATCACTAAAATTCACAGCTTGCCACAACTTTAGCGCATCTACCGTCGGCCTAACATCATGCGTGCGGATAATACTGGCTCCCTGTTGTACACCAATCAATGCAGCCGCAACACCGGCATCCACCCGCTGCTCTACCACACGCGGCTGACCGTGCTGATCGGCCAAAACCTGCCCCAGTACCCGCTTACGCGAGATACCCAATACCAAGGGATAACCCAATGGGGTCAATTGCGCCAAATGCTTAAGCAAAATCAAATTCTGTTCGGGTGTTTTCGCAAAACCAAAACCCACATCTAACACGATATTATCACGGCGCACTCCAGCAGCCAGCGCTGCATCCACTCGCTGCAATAACTCCTGTAGCACCTCAGACACCACATCCTGATAATGCGCCAAAGCATTCATCTGGTCTGGCTCACCCCGATTGTGCATCAACACCACTGGCAAACCGAGACGCGCGGCGGTCTCCAAAGCCTGCGGGCGGGTCAATGCCCGCACGTCATTCCAAAGTGTTGCGCCCAAATGTGCCGCCTGCTCGAACACTTGCGGTGTACTACTATCGACCGAAACCACCACATCCAAGCGTTGCGCAATCGCCTCTACGACTGGCAGCACCCGATCCAGCTCTTGTTGCAAGCTGACAGGTGTGGCATGTGGGCGGGTAGATTCACCACCAACGTCCAAAATGCTCGCGCCATCGCGTAACATTTGTTCGGCCTGACGCAGTGCCGCATCAAGCTGGATGAACTGTCCGCCATCAGAAAAAGAATCCGGCGTGACATTCAAGATCCCCATCACCTGCGGAATCGCCAAGTCCAACACACGCTGTCCACAGGACAGGTTTTTTTTCGTTAAGGGATAGCTGTGCATTCGCGTACTCCCGCATCACCATGCAGATCAATCAAAAGTATAACGGTCAAAACGAAAAAGCCTCCAAACATATGGAGGCTGATTCAGCAACAAGATATTAGACGATCAAGCGATTACATTGCAGGCAATGGTGGTGGCGTTGCGCTGTTCGGCTTGTCGAGCGAAATATCTGATACTGGATTGATTGCCTCATACACGCGAGGTGGACGTGGCTCTCGATCTTCCATAATGTCACGGATTTGGTCACGGTCAATGGTTTCCCAATCCATCAGGGCTTTGACCATCGCTTCCGCTTTGTCTTTATTCGCTTCAATCAACTCACGTGCCACATCATACTGGGTTTCCAGAATTCGGCGCACCTCTTGATCGACTTTTTGCAGGGTCGCTTCGCTGATGGTACGGCTGCCCATTTTACCAAAATAACCACCATCTTCAGTGTTATCTTCGTAGACCATGACACCCATTGCATCACTCATGCCGAACTTAGTCACCATCGCACGCGCCATTTTGGTGGCACGCTCAAAGTCATTCGACGCACCGGTTGACTGCTGATTGATAAATACTTCCTCAGCAATCCGACCACCAAACAAAATCGAAATCTCATTCAACATCTTGTCTTTGTAATGACTAATCCGATCATGCTCCGGCAACTGCCATGTTAAACCCAAGGCCCAACCACGCGGCATAATCGTCACTTTATGCACTGGGTCAGTATTCGGCAATAACTCAGCCACCAAGGCATGACCTGCTTCATGATAGGCGGTCGCACGACGCTCTTCGTCACGCAACACCATCGACTTGCGCTCAGGCCCCATGAAGATTTTGTCTTTAGCATCTTCAAAATCGTTCATATCGACTGTGCTTTTGTTACGACGTGCCGCAAATAGTGCCGCCTCATTGACCAGATTGGCCAAATCTGCACCACTAAAGCCGGGTGTGCCACGCGCTAAGACGTCAGTTTTTACCTCAGTCACAGAAGGCAACTTTTTCATGTGCACATCGAGGATCTGCTCACGGCCTTTCATGTCAGGCAGCCCAACTGCAACTTGACGGTCAAAGCGGCCCGGCCGTAGCAAGGCTTTATCCAGCACATCGGCACGGTTGGTCGCCGCAATCACGATCACCCCTTCTGAGCCTTCGAAACCGTCCATCTCGACTAGCATCTGGTTCAAGGTTTGCTCACGCTCATCATTGCCGCCACCCATGCCTGAACCGCGATGACGACCGACCGCGTCAATCTCATCAATAAAGATAATACATGGCGCATGACGCTTGGCTTGCTCGAACATGTCACGCACTCGCGACGCGCCTACCCCAACAAACATCTCAACAAAATCCGAACCCGAAATCGAGAAGAACGGGACTTTGGCTTCGCCCGCAATCGCCTTCGCCAATAGGGTTTTACCCGTACCTGGTGGCCCCACCATCAGCACACCGCGTGGAATCTGCGCACCTAAGCGTTTGAATTTGGCTGGATCGCGTAGAAACTCTACAATCTCAGTGACTTCTTGCTTGGCCTCATCGCAGCCGGCAACATCACCAAAACCCAACTTAATCTGATCATCGGTCAGCATTTTGGCCTTGGATTTACCAAAGCTCATCGGGCCACCTTTACCACCTGCACCGCCACCCTGCATGTTGCGCATAAAGAACATAAAGATCAAAATGATCAACAAAATTGGGAAGCTAGCAATCAGCAACTGCATTAACAGACCTTGACGACGGGTCGGTGTACCTTCGATTTCTACTGCTTTAGCAGTCAATTTAGGCATCAAAGACTCATCAATCACCGCCGGACGCACTGTTTCAAACTGCGAACCGTTGGCTTTTTCGCCGGTAATCTGCTCAGCGTCGATTTTGACGGTTTTCACTTGGCCTGCATCAACCGCGGTAATGAACTGCGAATAGTTCATCACATCCGGCTTATTCCGGCTTTCAAAGTTACTGAACACCAATACCAGAACACCGATGATGACCAGCCACAACACTGTGTTCTTGACGAGATCGCTCACAAGGCTCACTTCCCATTTTCTTAAAGGCTACACGGCAACCGAACGCCATTGTCGCCAAGCGACAACCTGACAGGCGCAACCATGCCCATCAGCGATTTATTCACACGGCTTAGATCCCCAAAAAGGTCTCACAGCCTAAAACCAACCTATCCTACCCCCGAGCCTTAGTCATACTAGGCTCACGAGGCTTCTACAAAACATCCATAGCCGCGGCCGCTGTACAAACTTCAACCGCAACAGCGACTATGCTTAATCAAATATACTAACATGCTTGACCAAACCACCGAGTGATTACACCACTGCTTAGTCGGCCAAAACGTTGTTTTTGCGTGACTGTGCCAGTAGATACATCTCACGCGAACGTGCCCGTGATGCTTCAGGCTTGATGCTTTTCAACACCGTGAACTGCGCCAAGACTGACTTACGAAACTCATCATAGCCTTCACCCTGAAAGGTTTTTACCAGAAACTGGCCTTTCGGTGACAACACCCGCGTTGAAAAATCTAAGGCCAACTCACACAGATACATCATGCGTGGTTGATCCACCGAGGGATTACCTGATGTATTGGGTGACATATCACAAATTACAAGGTCAACTTGTCGACCCTCTAAAGTTGCTAACAATTGATCAAAGACTTCCTGCTCGCGAAAATCGCCCTGTAAAAACGTCACATCGGCCAACGCATCCATTTCTAAAATGTCTGACGCAATCACCAGACCCTTTGAACCGACCAAACGACCCGCGATTTGCGACCAACTACCGGGTGCTGCACCCAAATCAACGACCGTCATGCCGCCTTTAAGCAGCTTATACTTGTCGTTAATTTCCAATAGCTTATAGGCAGCACGTGCCCGATAACCATCTTTTTGCGCGCGTTTGACAAACGGATCATCAATATGTTCGCGCATCCACTCCCGACTGCTTTTGGAGAGTTTTTTATTGGTAATGCGTGTGGCCATTGACGATAATCCTACATTGAATCGGCAGATATTCTACGGCAAAAGCCGATCATCTGTTGCAATCATCTGTGTCTAAATACGTTACACTAGCTGATTCTTTGCTTTTATCTGTTTTTAGGAAGTTTCATGGCCACTCCGTCCACTCAAAGCGTGTCCACCAAAAGCCTGTCCATCCAAGAACGCAAACGCCTCCGCCGCATTGGGCACGCGCTCAATCCTGTGGTCATGTTGGGCAATAATGGCCTGAGCGAATCGGTCATTGAGGAAGCTCAACGCGCCCTAAACGATCATGAGCTGATTAAAGTCAAAATATTAGGCGAAGATCGTGAGGCACGCGCCGCCATGATCGACGGTTTGGTCGAGGCCAGCCAAGCCCTTGTGGTACAAAAAATCGGTAAAATGGTGTTGTTGTTTAAAAAAGCGGCCAAACCAAACCCAAATCTCTCGAATTTGGTACGTTTCGCGCATTTAAACGACTGATTTTAAAAACTTGGCGCAGTTCTCTGAGAAATTGCGCCAGAATTCAGCTTGAAATAATCAATCAACCCAATCAATTGACACAAAAATATAAATCGTACTTTTCGCCAGTTTTGCTAAAAAGCTCTAGTCCATTCTTTAGTCTGTCAAAATTTTCCAACACGAAATCAGGATTATTCTGCATACTTTTGCCGCGATAAATCTCCTCTAACTCATCCGAATCCAAATTTTGCATAGCAGCAATGATATCGGCGTGTGTTAAGTCCTCAATAACTTCAAAATAACACTCGAAATCAACAGCAGAAAGCATCCCGTCAATACTACTATTATCTGCGACACCCGCGACATAGTAGCAAGGTAGCTCAGTTAAGATCGCAATCATGTGCCATGCTTGCTCGACCGATAGGTCAGTCACATAGCCTAGTTCATCGTTATAGCCGTCGTGATTTAAAAACTCTTCGCGCTTATCTGTTGGCACGACCAAAAAGAAGCCATTCATGCTCATGTTAACACCACCCTAAACTGTATTGGTTGAGTTTAGAATAGCCTGCTCCACTGTCCAAAGCGAGCAGAAGGCGACATAGACCGTCGCCAAAGTTAAAAAATCATTTTAATCAGGACGATCTAATCATCAATAACGCTCTATCCAAACCGAACGGGCGGCGGCCCTTCTTCCTCGACGATCTGCCGCGCCACAAACAAGATCAACTGCCGCAGCCAACGATGCGCCGGATGATGATGCAACAGCGGACACCATGCCATCTTGAGCTCAAATTCAGGAATATAAAACGGCGGCTCTTTAATGATGATTTTGTCATTTTGCGCTTGCATCTGTGCCACACGAGTCGGCAAAGTCGCCACCAAATCGACATTGGCCGCCAGCAACGCAGGCATCTGATAATGACGGGTAAAAATACTAATTTTGCGTTTTTGACCGATCCGATCTAATGCTTGATCAATCCAGCCCAAGCCACCAGACTTATCTGGATTCACACCAAAACCAACCCCCATCCCCGTCTTACTGACCCAAATATGCTGCGACTCCAGATAGTTTTTAAGATTAAACTGCTGCACAATTGGACTATCTGCACTCAATAAACAGCTAAAGCTATCGCGCCACACCAAAACCTGATGGAAGCTTTGCGGGATCTCATTAAAGCGATTGATCGCCAAATCAACCTTGCCCTGCTCCATATCACGATAGGACACGTCACTCGGCGTTAAAAAATCCAGCACCACATTGGGAGCCTCAGAACGCATCGCCTTGACCAGACGCGGCACTAAGGTCGCCTCAGCATAGTCCGAGGTCATAATGCGAAATACCCGCGTGCTGGTGTATGGCCGAAACTCAGTGCGCGGCTCTAAAATCTGTGACAGATCAGCCAACACCTCATGAATATGCGGCTGCAACTCCAAGGCGCGTTCGGTCGGTGTCATGCCTTCACTCGAGCGAATCAGCAACGGATCATTAAATAATGTACGCAAACGGCGCAAAATATTACTCATCGCAGGCTGAGTCACACCTAACTGCTCAGCGGCACGAGTGACGTTTTTTTCGCGCAGCAGCACATCGAGATAGATCAGTAGATTAAGATCAACTCGTTCAAGATTCATACTATCAAAACCAAAAATACGGCCAATAAACTGGCTAAATTATGACACAAATCAACTGGGCAAAATAGCTCAGCACTGCGAATATCCGGCGAACCCTGCATACGGTTTTGCAGCAATCTACATTTTTTAAATAAATACCGAAGATAAAGTTGATAAATTGGCTAAATCATCCCGCAAACTTTAGACTGCCAACACTGTATAAAGGTCGTGTTTGCCTGCTTAGTCAGAATAATCGATCTGCATCACCCTCTTCACTCTACGACAGGACAATGTCATGACTTCTTATAGTAATGCGATTGATGCAATCCGCGAATTAAAAGCAAAGTTCGGTAGCACTTGGGCCGATATCAGCCCTGAAGATGCTGCGCGTATGCAAATGCAAAACCGCTTCAAAACTGGTTTAGACATTGCCAAATATACCGCTGCGATCATGCGTAAAGACATGGCTGACTATGATGCCGACAGCAGCAAATACACCCAATCATTAGGCTGCTGGCACGGTTTTATCGCCCAGCAAAAAATGATCGCCAACAAAAAATACTTCGGTACAACCGACAAGCGCTACATCTACCTGTCAGGTTGGATGGTTGCTGCACTTCGTTCAGAATTTGGTCCACTGCCTGACCAATCTATGCACGAAAAAACCTCTGTACCTGCCTTGATCGAAGAAATCTATACTTTCTTGCGTCAAGCTGATGCCAAAGAAATGAATGATTTGTTCCGTGCGCTGAAAAAAGCCAACGAAGCAGGCGATACCGCTAAAGCAGCTGAAATCACTGCACAAATCGACGGTTTCCAAACTCACGTTGTGCCAATCATTGCCGACATCGATGCCGGTTTTGGTAACGACGAAGCAACTTACCTGCTCGCCAAGAAAATGATCGAAGCCGGTGCTTGTGCGCTGCAAATCGAAAACCAAGTGTCTGACGCGAAGCAATGTGGTCACCAAGCGGGTAAAGTCACTGTACCGCATGAAGACTTCATCGCTAAGATCCATGCATTGCGTTATGCATTCTTAGAAATGGGCGTTGAAGACGGTATCATCGTTGCACGTACCGATTCTGAAGGTGCTGACTTGACTCAGAAAATCCCAGTATCGACCGTTAAGGGCGACTTGGCTTCTCAGTACATCAGCTACTTAGACACTGTCGAAATCGACATTGCTGATGCACAAGACGACGAAGTGCTGATCAAGCGTGATGGTAAATTGCATCGTCCGAAGCGTTTGCCTTCTGGCTTGTTCCAGTTCCGCGCAAACACTCAGATCGACCGCGTTGTGCTGGACTGTGTCAGCAGCCTGCAAAACGGTGCTGATCTGCTGTGGATCGAAACTGCAACGCCTAACGTTGCTGAAATCGCTGACATGGTCAACCGTGTTAAGCAAACCATTCCAAATGCGAAGCTGGTGTATAACAACAGCCCATCGTTCAACTGGACGCTGAACTTCCGTCAGCAAGCGTATGATGCGATGGTTGCTGAAGGTAAAGATGTATCTGCATATGACCGCGCGAAGCTGATGAGCGTCGATTATGATGCGACTGAGTTGGCACAAGTTGCTGACGAACGTATCCGTACCTTCCAAGCTGACTCTTCACGTGAAGCCGGTATTTTCCATCACTTGATCACTCTGCCGACGTACCACACTGCTGCTCTGTCTACGCATGAGCTTGCAAAAGGCTACTTCGGTGATGAAGGTATGTTGGCTTATGTTGGCGGCGTTCAACGTAAAGAAATCCGTGAAGGCGTTGCCTGTGTTAAGCACCAAGCGATGGCTGGTTCTGACATCGGTGATGATCACAAAGAAATCTTTGCTGGTGACCAAGCGTTGAAAGCTGGCGATGACAGCAAAAACACCATGAACCAATTCGGTGGCTAATCCCCCCGATTGAGTCAAAAGAACCCCGCA
>JBBKWW010000215.1:0-10815 GCA_037969155.1 Moraxellaceae bacterium | reverse complement strand
CCCCCAAATGAATACAGATCATAAGCACGGCCATTACTCCCCGGCGAGATATATTGCAGATCGTTGCTCCAGCCATCTTTAGGCAGGCCACCCTTAATATAACCACCCTGTAGCCAGTTCGATGCACTCGCAGGCTTGTTCAGCAGCGCATCTAAGCCTTCTTGAGTGGTCGGATATTTGCCGTTATCAAGGCGATACAAGTCAAGCGAGTTACTCACGGTCGCTAAAGTCGACACCGTCGTCCCTGCCCGAGCTTTATCGCCTTGTCCAATCACGTTTGGCACGATCAACGCGGCCAAAATCCCCAAAATCACCACCACCACCATGACTTCAATCAGGGTAAAACCAGACTGCCGAGCTGTGATACGCGCTGCGGTGCTATACGTCGTACTGTGTAAAGAATTCATTGCGTCCCTTTCAATCCATGTCAAGCTGATTTCGGCCAAGTGAAGCACAGTTCACGCTTAGCCCACTAGGTTATTCATGTTGACAATTGGCAACATCACCGCCATCACAATCACCAGCACAATCCCCGCCATAAATACCAACATCAGTGGCTCTAGCAACGCCAACAGCGTACTGATCAAGGTAGTGACTTCACGGTCTTGCATACTGGCGGCGCGCGACAGCATCGACTCTAGCTCACCCGATGACTCACCACTGCGGATCATCTGCACCATCATCGGTGGAAAATAACCGGAGCGCTCCAACTGGGTCGACAGATTACCGCCTTCGGTGACTTTTTCGGCAGCCAAAATAATCGCATCGCGGATCAGCCAATTATTGGAGACGGCCGCACCAATGTACAACGCATCCACCAAAGGCACGCCTGATTGCGACAAGATGGATAGCGTACTGGCAAAACGTGACGCATTGATGCCACGACTCAGCTTGCCCATCAATGGCAGCCGCAACACCCAACGATCCAGCGCGTAGCGGCCTGCTTCGGTACGCACAAAACGGCGCAGCAAAAAAATCGCCAGCACGGTCGCGCCCAACATAATCGGCCAGGCTGCCACGATGACGGCACTCGCACCCATCATCACGCGCGTCAGCAGCGGTAACGCTTGTTCGGAGTTTTCAAATACTTTAACGATATCTGGCACGACAAAAGTCATCAAGCCCATCACAATCGCAAAAGACATCAACATCAGCAAAATCGGATAGATCAACGCGCCTTGAATCTTCTTTTGCATGGTAAAGCGGTTTTCGGTGTAATCAGCGAGCTGCTCCAAGATCAGCTCCAAATGCCCCGAACGCTCACCCGCCGCAATGGTCGCAATATACAAGGGTGGAAAGCTACCCGACTGTTTCAACGCCTGTGCAAAACTGTGCCCTTCCATCACCTTACTGCGCACTGAGAGCAACAGGCTTTGTACGTGGCGTTTTTCGGTTTGCTTGGCCACCGCACGTAATACTTCTTCCAGCGGAATTGCCGCTGCAATCAACACGGCCAGCTGCCGTGTCATCAACGCCAAATCATAGGCACTTAAACCGGCCTGAAACCAGCGCTTGCCGGTTTCGGAGGTTTTACTTTCTTCGACGGGCTCAACCGCAATCGGCATCCACGTTTTATCACGCAATTGCTGCCGAATCTGACGTGCTGAATCCCCTTCGAGTACGCCTTTGTGTTGTTTTCCGGCAGTATCCACCGCAATAAACTGATAAGCAGGCATCCGTGTACAGCTCAACTGGCAAACACAAGTGGGCTTCGATTATCGACACTTTGGCGTCAGAAGTGAAGTGGCGTGCTGTACCGTTTCAGCAGACCGACATGACCGTAACACAGCAGATTGTGACGAAGCCCATGACTGGATTGACCCAACTGCCCCAATATATCGAAACCTACAGTCCTTGACCCACACAGCAATGACTTTTAGGCTAAAGATCGTCAAGTCAGTCAGACAAGGATCACTCATGAATAACAAGATAATGACGCCGATTCGAGCCGCCAGCGCCACACTACTCAGTCTGTCGCTGCTACATGTACCCAGTTATGCCGCTCCAGAAGCGCCACCTGCCGCCACTCCTGTGCTGAATCAGTCGATTATTTCACGAATTCGCACCCTGATGGATAAGCCCAGCACATGGCAGAATATTCCAGCGGCGGTCACGCTGTGTGTGTATTCACCAGATGGTGCACACGGTAAAAACTTTCAGCAAGCCGTGTCCTACATGTCAGAGATCCCCAAATACACCCAGATGGCCAAAGACATTGGCATTAATCTAAAAGTCGATGTGATCAACCCGCTGAACTACAAAATCCAAATTGGCTACCCTAAACTTAAAAAAAGTGCCAGCACGGATGTCAAACTCAAGGTCTATACCGATGAGCGGGTACTGTCAGAAGATTTTAAGGCCAAAAAATGCGATGGCGCAGGCATGAGCAATATTCGGGCACGACAATTTAATGGATTTGTCGGTAGTCTCGACGCGATTGGGGCAATTTTATCGTATCGGCAACTGTCAGAAGCGATTAGTGCACTCGCGCAACCGCAGTTTGACAGTTTAATGACCAATCAGAACTATGAAGTGATTGGCATTATTCCTTTGGGTGCTGCTTATATCATGGTCAACGACCGTAAAATCAACACACTGGCCAAAGCTGCTGGCCGTAAAGTCGCGGTGTTTGATTTTGATAAGTCACAGGCACAACTGGTGCAGCGGATCGGGGCGCAGCCAGTCAGCGTAGATTTCACCTCGGTCGGTGGCAAGTTTAACAATGGCGAGGTCGATATCATGGCCGCACCCGCCTTACTATTTAATCCATTTGAACTGTATAAGGGCATGACTGGCGAGAATGGTACGGTTAAAGGCGCGATTATTCGCTTTCCGATCATGCAAGTGACAGGCACGCTACTGATGCACCGCAATAAATTCCCAGCGGGTTTAGGTCAAATCATCCGCGAAGTCACTTCGATGCAGCTTGCCCCTGCGTATCAGTTTGTCTATGAAACTGAAAACGAAATTCCGATCAAATACTGGATGGATATTCCTGAAACAGATCGGCAAGGCTATATCAAAATGATGCGTGAAGCACGGATCTCCATGACCAAAGAAGGCCACTATGACCTGCGCATGATGCAATTGCTGAAGCGAGTGCGCTGTAAGTTTGAGCCGACGCACTATGAGTGCAGCTTAAAAAACGAGTAATTACAGAAATCTGAAGAACCAGCTTGCATGGACTTGCGTCAAGCAAGCTGGTTCTTAAACCTTATTCTTCCCGCGTAGCGCGCAACACCTCTTCTAAGGTGGTTTTACCACTGATCACTTTGCGCAGACCATCTTGTCGAATCGATGGGGTGACCGTCCGCGCCAATTGCTCTAACTCGTGCTCAGCCGCTTCGCCATGAATCAAGCGGCGCATCGCATCATCGACTGGCACGACCTCATAGATCGCAGTACGACCACTATAGCCCTGCTGATTACATTTTTCGCAACCTTGCGGCACGGGGAGCTGTAATGGCGACTCCAATAAGATATTTTTAAATAACTGCTGCTCATAATCATCGGCAGTGCGCCAGATATGACAGTGACGGCACAGCGTGCGTACCAAGCGTTGCGCCACCACCCCAATCAACGACGACGACAATAAAAAGGGCTCAATGCCCATGTCTTTCAGGCGAGTGACTGCGCCGACTGCGGTATTGGTGTGTAAGGTGGACAAGACCAAATGCCCTGTCAACGAGGCTTGCACTGCAATCTCGGCAGTCTCTAAATCACGAATCTCACCGACCATCACCACGTCAGGGTCTTGCCGTAGCATGGCGCGTAAACTGCGAGCAAAGGTCATATCGACTTTTGGGTTGACCTGAGTCTGACCAATGCCTTCGAGTTGATACTCAATCGGGTCTTCGGCGGTCAGAATATTACGGGTGCTGTCGTTGAGGTCACTCAGTGCCGCATACAGCGTGGTGGTTTTACCCGAACCCGTCGGCCCAGTCACCAAAATAATCCCGTGCGGTCGATGAATCAATGCCGTCAAGCGGCTGTAATCATCCGGCATTAAGCCCAAATGTGACATGTTCAGGCGACCGGCTTGCTTATCCAGCAAGCGCATCACCACACGCTCACCATGATTAGAGGGCAAGGTGGAGACCCGCACATCGACTTCACGACCCGCCAGCCGCAGCGAAATCCGCCCATCTTGCGGAATCCGCTTCTCGGCAATATCCAGCCGCGCCATGACTTTAATCCGCGAAATCAACAGTGGGGCGAGCTCACGGCGTGGCTGCACAATCTCGCGCAACTGACCATCGACCCGTAAACGCACTGATAAACGCCGTTCAAAGGTTTCGATATGAATATCGGATGCACCCAATCGGATCGCCTCAGATAACAATGCATTGATCAGGCGAATAATCGGCGCATCATCCTCTTGATCCATCAAATCCTCAGCCTCAGGCACCTGATCAGCCAAACTAAGCAAGTCAGGATGATCTTCTAAACCTGCGGCAACCTGCTGTGACTCGCCCGTATCCCCCGCATAGGCGGCAGACAACAGACGGTTAAACTCATCATCACTGATGGTCTGATATTGTGCGGGCTCGCCCAATAACCGCCGCGCCTCAGTCAACGCAGGCAGCGCCGCATCAGCACGCAACAAAATCATCGCCTGCTCGCCATCAAATTGCAGCATCACGCCATGTCGCTTGGCAAAACTATACGGAAGCTGGGTTTGCTGCATCAGTTGCACAATACGATCCATCTGGGTTCAAACAATCAAGCCTGAGTGTACTGCAAAGCAGGCGGAGGGGTGAAGCCAGCATTCACAAACTGACTGCTGAATCATGCTGCAAAATCAGGCATCATGCGAGTCCACTTGATCCTCTCCATATACTACTGTTGTAGAGCATGCCCCTATGCCGACGGCTCCCACTTCCGAATTCAGCGCCATCTCCGACCTACAATGGTGGGGGGAACAGTCTTTTGCGCTGGGTCAGAGTCAAGTCTGGCAACTTGGCCCACTCCACGTCCGCATCACCCGCGATCAATATGAGTGGCGCTTAGAGTATCATCGACCCAAACCACAAAACGACACTCTGCGCAACTGGTCTAAACTTGCCACAGACAGTGAACTGCCTCAACCGACTCAGCTTGAGCGTTTTTTGTTTGCCAAAACCAATCCAAAATTGATTTTACTGCCACGCTTGGCCGACCGTTCGGTGGTGGTGAAGCCGATCAATCCGATTTTTATTCCAGCAGGCCAGCAAGGCACCATGTATGTCAGCACACCTGTCTGGCTGACGGCACTCACTGCCCGCAAAGCCGCACCGCTATTTGATATTCCGATTATCCGTCCGAACGACACGTGGTTTGGCCCAGATACGCTCAAGGGTGAGATCTGCTATGCCACTCCCGTGTTTGGTCGAACCCAGCTCGAACAACTGCCAGTCAGCGCACTGCACGCGATCACCCCCGTTCACTTTCGCAACCGCAGCAATAGCCAGCTACAGCTTGAGCGCATGAACTTACCTATCGATACATTGCCGCTATTTCAAAGCATCTCCGATGGTCAGCTGTGGACGTCAGAAATTGATGTGATTCAAGAGTCGAATGGCCGTCCACCACGCGTTAAGATCGACCACCATACCCCAGAGCTCGCAGGCCAAGTTCGCTTCATCAATCCACCCCGCAATAGCGAGGGCGGGTTTTTCCGTATTTTTGATAGTTTTTTTTAACGAACACTTGGCTTTGGGAAACGCATTGTGAAATTTGATTTTCTACATGAACTCAACAATTTACTGAAACCGATTTCTGCTTTTTTGTCCAGCTCGCGCATGGCTGACCTGCTTTCCGCCATTATCATGATTGGCATGGGTTTTTTAATTGCAAAGCTGTCTAGGCATACCCTCCTCAAAACCATAGGCAGACGCTTTAATAGTCATCAACGTCTCATTTGGGGGCGCGGCACCTTTTATCTGATTTTTACCCTGTTCTTTTTTTCAGGCTTACGTGAGGCCGGTTTCAACTTGGGGGTTTTTCTGGGTGCGGCTGGCATTCTCACCGTCGCCATCGGCTTTGCCTCGCAGACCTCAGCCTCCAACCTGATTTCTGGCTTATTTCTGATCGGGGAAGGCCCTTTTGAAATTGGAGACTATATTCGGGTCGACATGATCGAAGGCGAGGTACTGTCTATCGACTTACTCTCGGTTAAACTAAAGACCTTAGACAATATTTATATTCGACTGCCCAATGAGAAACTGATCAAATCACCAGTAGAAAACCTGACTCGATTTACCATCCGCCGTGTGCCCATCACGATTGCCATTGCTTATGGCGAAAATATTGATCGTGTGCGCAAAGCGCTGCTACAGCTGGCTAGTGAATACCCATTGGCACTTGAAGACCCCAAACCCGATATTTTGATTCAGCGCTTCCGAGAATCCAACATCGAACTCTTGTTTGGAGTTTGGACCAAAAGCAGTCATTTTTTACAGGCACGTGACGAAATGCACGAAGTGATTAAAGAAGGCTTTAAGCGCCATGGGATTCATATTCCACTGCCCCAAATTACCGTACACCACGTTGCCCCTGTCTCAGATCTCAGCAGCAACCCATTTAATCGACTGCCGAGCGAGTTGATCAAAGGTCATGCGGGTGAAGACAAAACGAAAGGGCCAGAATAGCGTCTCAGATTCGGACTGGACAGATCAACAGACCCGAGGCTGCTTGGCAATAAACAGGATCACCTCACCACGCAGCCACACCTCCACCTCAGCAAAATATCGCTGTAAGTATTCGGTCAGCAGCTCTGGCGTATCCTCATGATTATTAAACAAACTCATAGCTGCCCAGCGCCGACTGGCATAGCGTGCGAGTCGTGACATCTGTGGATGAATACCACGCACCGTCGCACCAAACAACACCCCATCGCTAGTCAGCAACTTTGCCAGCCGACCCAGCAGCGCACCACGCTGCTCAGATGTGCCCTGCAATCCATGCCATACATAATTCAGCCCAATCGATTGTTGTTTAGGTAAATCTGGCCATTCAGCCTGCATCAGGTCAAAAGCCACGGCTTTGGGTTGATAACGCACCAAACGCCGAAGGGCATGGCGCAGTACAGGCGGACTGCAATCTAATAATAGCAACTCTATCGAATGACTCGGAAATATTCCATGCTGCAACAAATAACCAGTCCCGACACCAGCCTCTAGATGTCGGCGCGACAAATGATGACTATAAACCAGTACCAAATACGCAGTTGGGCAACGCCAGACCAAGGTGGAAGATAACCTTAAGATCACAAAATCATAAAACTCCAATATAAACTGATTGTAGATTTTGGCATTGTCCGGTAATAAATAGACAGCTGCACGTGCCGATGACTCCTCGATGTTGTGCTTCATGCCACATCCTTGCTGTTTTGACACACGATCAATCCCCCTAACTAAAGCATATCGTGTCACCATGAACAAATAGATTTTCTGTTCATTTGCCTGACTGACGTTTTTTTTTCAATTGCTACCAATGCCTAGCCGAATAAAGTCACGCATAGTCAAGCCATGAGTGAGTAAACCCCTTCTTCTTGTTTTACTTTTCGTAGAGATCTGTAACATGCCTGCATATAAAGCTCCCCTACGCGACACCCGCTTTTTGATGAATGAAGTGTTTGACTTCAAATCCCACTACAGCACGCTGTCTAATGGCGAAATGGCGGACACCGAAACTGTCGATATGATCTTGGACACCATGGCCGACTTTTGTGCCAATGAATTGTCACCACTCTATCAATCTGGCGACGAAGAAGGCTGTACTCGCCATGAAGATGGTAGTGTCAGCACGCCGACTGGCTTTAAAGCTGCGTATGATAACTACGTCGCACTCGGCATGCAGGGTCTGTCTTATCCAGAAGAGTTTGGCGGGCAAAACATGCCAATGTCGCTTAATCTGGTTAAATCCGAAATGATGGCGACTGCCAACTGGGCATTCATGATGTATCCGGGGCTCAGTATCGGCTGCATGAACACCATCCTAAAATACGGCACAGATGCACAACAAGCCACCTATATGCCACAATTGGTCGCAGGGACTTGGGCCGGCACCATGTGCTTGACCGAGCCACAATGTGGTACTGACTTAGGCCAAGTCAAAACTCGGGTCGAGCCGCAAGCGGATGGCAGCTTTAAAATGTACGGCACAAAGATCTTCATCTCTTCAGGTGAGCATGATCTGACCGACAACATCATCCATATTGTGCTCGCACGCCTACCCGATGCTCCTGCTGGTACACGCGGTATCACCTTGTTTATCGTGCCAAAATTCTTGATCAACGAAGATGGTACTTTGGGCGAGCGTAACCCTGTGGTCTGCGGCTCACTCGAACACAAAATGGGCATCAAAGCCTCATCGACTGCGGTCTTAAACTTTGATGGTGCAACGGCCTACCAAATCGGTCCAGATCATAAAGGTCTGGAGTGCATGTTCACGTTTATGAACACTGCACGGATTGGGACTGCGATTCAAGGCGTGGCACATGCTGAGCTATCCTATCAAGGCGCACTGCCATATGCCAAAGACCGCATGTCAATGCGCGCGCTCTCTGGCAAAAAAGATCCAGAAAAAGTCGCTGATGCCATCATTCATCATGCCGATGTCCGTCGCCTGCTGCTGACCCAAAAAGCCATCGCTGAAGGTGGTCGCGCCATGATCTATTTTGCGGCGCAACTGGCCGACAAAATGACCGATGCCATCCTAAAAGGCGATGCAGAAACTGAAGCGTACTGGGATGACAAACTCGGCTTCTATACCCCAATCCTCAAAGGCTTCCTGACAGAGCTTGGCTTAGAAGCCGCCAACAACGGCATGCAAGTGTTTGGTGGGCATGGCTATATCAAAGAGTGGGGCATGGAGCAAATCGCACGTGATGCCCGCATCGCGACCTTGTACGAAGGTACCACCGGCATCCAAGCACTCGACCTACTCGGCCGTAAAGTATTGCTCGGCTCTAAAGGCAAAGTGGTGCGTGAATACACGGCTGAAATCCTTAAGTTCTGTGGCAAGCACGCGCGTAACAAACAAATGCGTCGCTATGTTTGGGATCTGACCAAAATCTGCGCCCAATGGAACACCCTGACCTTACGTCTGATGCTCTCTGCACGCAAAGACCGCGATGTGGTTTCGGCAGCGTCTAACGACTATCTGATGTATTCAGGCTACGCCATGATGGCGTTCTTCTGGGCACAAATGGCGGCAGTGGCATTTGATAAACTGGAAAATGGCGGCAGCGACAGTGCAGAGTTCTACACGGCCAAAGTGCAAACTGCCGAATTCTATTTTGATCGCATGCTACCCCGCACCAGCGGTCATGCCGATGCCATGATTAACCCATCACGCTCCCTGATGCAAATGGAAATCGATCATTTTAGCTTTGACTAATCCAGACCTGCGCGGCTCATGAACGCCGCGCCGGTGTAACGTCAGATGGAGGCTTCGTCCTCCATGTGATTGGCTACAGAATCACTATACCTTTTGCACGTTGTTGCATAACCATCGAACTTCGCTCACAGAGCAGATACCAATCGTCTATCGTCAATCGCGCCCAAAAAATGCATATAATAGGCACGCCCAGATCCAAACTGATCTTTGCAATTCATTCATCAGCTCTATTGGAGACACGCTCATGGCAAGCCTACAACGCTCACATCAACATCGCATGCTTGCTGGTGTCATGGGTGGTGTTGCTGATTATTACGGCTGGAACCCAACGGTATTGCGCCTAATTTTTGTACTTATTTCTATTTTTAGCGCAGCCGTACCGGGTATTTTGATTTACTTAATTTTATGGATATTGATGCCAAACGCCGACAAAAGAGACTATGTGTCATAGTCGGCGCGAGCCATCCATGCAAGGCTGCACCGCACGCAGTGCCCTGCTTTAAGGCTTAAGATTCTACTCAGTTAACCTCCTCTCCAGTCTTCGGGCTGGATTTTTTTAGCAGGTATGACTCAATGCAGCTTGATACGTTGCTGTATCAAAACCGACCAGCAGCACCTTGCCCGCCACGTCGGTAATAATCGGGCGTTTAATCATGCTCGGTTGTGCAACCATGAGCTCAATCGCGCCTTCTGCTACAGCAGCGAGAGATTTTTGCGCATCGGTCAGCTTACGCCATGTCGTGCCACGCTGATTGATCACCACATCCAAACCCAACTGCTCAATCCAACCCTCTAACAGCAGCGTACTGGGCGGCTGCTTTTTATAATCAAAAAATTGATAGCTCACGTGCATCTGATCCAAAAAATCAAAGGCTTTTTTCATGGTCGAGCAGTTTTTAATCCCATAAATCGTCAACATTCGTATCACTCCAAACATCAATTGAACAGCCTATTATACGATGTCAGGACAGATGATCACGTCGCTCTCGCCCTGCTTTTTGCGATCACGCGAGATGAATACTCGCACCAAAGCACAACGGTCTGTTGCGGAACACCTAAACTTCATCACTCAGCACAACTTGCTTCTGCCTCAACAGATCGACATGATGCAGCTTCATACGAAATATTGAAATCGAGGTTTAGTATGCGTCAATTTTTTCCAACTACGCCTGAAACGGCAAAAACGGCAAAAACGGCACAAACACTGATCAATACTATCGGCCAACGGGCCAGACATTTAGCAGATCAAGTCGGTCAAAAGCTAGGTGATCTGAGTCATTTTGATGACGCTAAAAAAACCACGATCCAACAAGGGATTGCAGCACATAACACGCACCGTTCTATCCAGAGCATTCGCCAGCAAGTACCCGCCATGTTCGGGCTAGGCTCACTCAAAGGCGGCAAGACCTTACAGCGGGTTAGCGGCAAGGTGAT
>JBBKWW010000214.1:0-10608 GCA_037969155.1 Moraxellaceae bacterium | reverse complement strand
ATACGCTTCTATTGGCAACATAATCTGACTTTTATGCTATGTTCTTGGGAGATATCCCCCGCATTGCACGGGTGGTCACTGCCGTATAGGAGCATGTTTTGCATGGCAATTAATTTAAGCAAAGGAAGTCACATCAACTTGAACAAGCAAGCCCCAAGCCTTCGGCGGGTACGCGTTGGGCTCGGCTGGGAAGTCACCAACACCACGCCTGCACTGGATCTGGACGTGTCAGCATTTGTCTGTCAACTGACCGCACAAAACGAACCCAAACTGCTGAGTGAACAGCATTTTGTGTTTTTTAATAACCTAAAAACTCCCAACGGCAGTGTGGTTCATTCTGGTGACCAACGTAACGGCGCAGCCAGTGGTGATGACGAAACCCTGATGGTGGATCTGCTACAACTCGAGCCAGAAATCCGTGAAATCTCATTTGTGGTCACGGTTCATGATGCCGCCACGCGCAATCATAGCTTTGGTCTACTGCGCGAAGCCTATATCCGACTGTACAACGATGAAACCGGCGAACTGCTGTGTGAGTATGATCTAGATGCCGAATTTAGCAGTGAAACCGCGCTACAAGTCGGCTCAATCATCCGCAATACACAGGGTGAGTTTGAATTTCATGCGATTGGTGCGGGCTATACGCTGGAACTGGGTGCATTTTTACAGGGCTACTTATAACCGCTCATGAGCATTCCGCGCTTTCCCTCGCCGCATCATCAACAGCCCGCCGCCACGCCAGCCGCGCCTACGCCACCTGCGCCTTTGTTTGCAGGTGCCATCACGCGCAGTGCAGATCCGGTATTGATGGCGCGGGTGGATGCGCTTGGCCAGCTGCTCTTGCAGCCGACCAGTGCGGCGCGAATTGAACGTCTGATGCCGCAATTGCTACAGCTCGACGGCAATCAAGCGATGCTGCTAGGGCAAGAGCATGCTCACACCTTAGGCCAAGCGATTGATCGGGCGGCCAATCTGATGCTACATCCGAGTTTGGCGGAGATTCGACAACTGTTGGCACGGGTGATTGCAACACTAGAAGGCTTTGCTGAACCTTTTCAACAAAAAGTCGGCTGGCTCAATCGCTTGATGGGACAAAAACAGCCCACCGTGGTGCTGACGCAAGAGCGCTACCTGCTGACTCGATCTGCCTTGAATCGATTGATTGAAGGTTTACGACCACTCGCGGCACAGCTGCCACGTATTCGGCAGCAACTCAAAGACTTACAACACCAAACCGAACGCACCCGTCTACAGTTTGATGAGCTCAGTGCAGCCATTGTGCTGCATCTCGAAGATCACCCCGAGCAACCGAGTCCCGCATGGCAAGAAAACCGTGAAGCCAAACTCAGTCGCCGCCTGATGAGTTTACGTGCTTTGGCAGAATCGACGGGTCTACAGGTCAAACAGATCAGCCTATCCATTGAGCAAATCAACCAACTACAAGAACGGCTGAATGACGTGCAGCAAGTAATTTTCCCACTGTGGCAACAACAATGTAGTGCACTACTGTCGAGTGGCAATCAAGCCGACTCGCTTGATGCACTGTTGACGGTACAACGTGAGTTTATTCAAGTTTTGGCACGCAATACAACCAACCCAACAACATCGCAAGGATAGATCGAGGATCAACATCATGACTGGCTTTAAACCCAACTCCCCGTTTCAAAAAGACTCTGCGCCACAATCGGCCGCACCGACCCACTCTGCTGAACCAATGCCAAGCCATCCAGCACCACACGCGCAAACCCCCTCACCGGTCAGCGTGATCCCAAGCACAGCGCACTCGCAACAATCGCCTGCAACTCATATCGGCGCACTGACCCCGCAGTCAGCGATTCAAACCGATGCCGATATCCAGCGGGAATTGGCGGCATTACAACTGCCCGCACATCTGAGCAGCCAAGTACGACAAATGGTCGATAGTCTTGATCTGGTCAATAACCCCAACCAACTCAGTGAACTGGGTCGGCAAAGCGGCCAAAGCATCTCGCAATACTCCGATCATATTTTAAAACAAGTCAAACAAAATGATCTGGACGACATGGGCACAAAACTCGGTGAAGTGGTGGTACAAGCCCGCTCACTGAATCTGTCCGAACTGACGGAACAGCGCTCTAAAATCCCGTTGATCGGTGGTTTTTTAGACCGTATGAAAAGCAACAAAGAAGGCTTTGTACTAAAATTCCAAAGCGTCGATACCCATATCCAAAAAATCATGCATGAACTGTCGGCGGGTGAACGTGGTCTGACCAATCGCAATCAAATGCTGGAACAGATGTTTGGCCATACCTTGCAAGAGTTTGAAATGCTCGGTGTGTCGATTGTGACTGGCAAAATCAAGCTGGCTGAACTGGAACACAATATTCAGCAGCAGCAACTGAGCAACCTGAATCCAAGTCCACAACAAGCGCAAGAAATCAGTGACCGGAAGCAACTGGCTGCCCGCTTGGACAAACGGGTTGGTGATCTCAATGCCCTGCAAATGTCGGCCATGCAAACCCTACCGATGATTCGGATGATCCAGCACAATAACCAAACGCTGGTCGAAAAATTCCATAACGTACGTGAACTCACGTTACCTGCGTGGAAGCGGCAGTTTATGTTGGCGATTTCTTTAATGGAGCAAAAGAAAGCTGCTGAACTGGCACAAAACATTGATGACTCAACCAACGAGTTTTTACGCAAAAATGCCGAGCTTCTGCAACAAAACACCATCAACACGGCGCGAATTAATCAACGGGCGGTGATTGATATCGAAACCTTAGAGCATGTACAACAGACGTTGATTGCGACGATTGAAGAAGTACAAAACATTCAAAAACAAGGCTTCGATAATCGGCGCGATGCTGAATCGAGAATCCGTAGCCTACAGCAAGAGCTGAAGGATCGCCTGACGGAGCAGCGCTAGACGTTCGGCACAACCTAGAGTCTCACGCGCATCTTCCTCATCTGAGATGCGCGTAACGTCTATCGATATTGCTAAACATCCCGTGAACCACAACAAAAACCAACTGCTACCACCAACACGTCATCATCGTTTTTTCAAAAAAAATCGACTAATCATTGCAGCTCCGTGCTGAATCCGTACAATCGATGGGCTAATCATTTTCGCGCCTAACCATTGGGCGGTTGCCGCAGCGCTGAGCGGCAATTTTGCCAAGAGGATACTCCACTGTGCTATTGATCGTGATTCTTCTGCCGTTACTGTTGGGTACGCTACTCACCTTTTGGATCGGGCGATTACAGGGCGGTCAACTACGCGGTCTGACAGCAGCAGCGGCTGGTTTAGTCACCCTGAGCAGCTTGACCATCCTGCTAATACAAGCACCCGCAGTCTTTGCGGGGCGGCCTTTGCTGAATCACTGGGCTTGGCTGCCTGAGTTAGGCCTTAATATTAGTTTTCGGCTGGATGGTTTGGCCTTAATGTTTGCGCTGATGATCACCCTGATCGGCACGCTGATTATCGTTTATGCCCATAGTTATCTCAGTAAAACTGATTCTGTCGCCAAGTTTTATAGCTTGCTGATGTTGTTTATGGCGGCGATGCTCGGCATCGTTTTATCAGATAATTTATTACTACTGATTATTTTTTGGGAACTGACCAGTATTTCGTCGTTCTTATTAGTCGGCTATTGGAGTCACAAGCCTGAAGCTCGCTCCGGCGCACGTATGGCTTTAACGGTGACCGGTGGTGGCGGCTTGGCCATGCTGGCGGGTTTTATTTTGCTCGGTGAAATCGCAGGCACGTATGAAATCAGCCAAATGACCGCGCAAGCCAGTCTGATTCAAGCTCACGCATGGTTTACCCCTGCACTCCTGTTGATTTTGGTCGGTTGCTTCACCAAGTCTGCACAGTTTCCTTTTCATTTTTGGCTGCCCGATGCGATGGCGGCACCGACACCAGTGTCGGGCTACTTACACTCTGCAACGATGGTAAAAGCGGGCGTATTTATGCTGGCGCGGCTGTATCCGATTTTGGGTGGGGCGGCATTATTTCAGTATTTGGTGACGGGCACTGGACTGTTTACGCTATTGTTTGCGGCGTTTATTGCTGTATTTAAACATGATTTAAAAAGCTTGCTGGCCTACTCAACCATCAGTCACTTGGGCTTAATTGTCTGTTTACTCGGTTTAGGCTCACCACTTGCAGCCGTGGCCGCAGTGTTTCATATCCTCAATCATGCGACCTTTAAAGCGGGCATGTTTATGCTGGCAGGCATTGTCGATCATGAGACGGGGACGCGAGACTTGCGCAAACTCGGCGGGCTGTGGTCACTGATGCCATGGACGGCGACATTGTCGATGGTGGCCGCAGCATCGATGGCAGGTGTGCCACTGACAGGTGGTTTTTTATCCAAAGAAATGTTGTTTACCGAGGCCGTGACAGGGACCGCGGGTTGGGCACATCTCCTGATGCCGCTGGCGGTCACGTTGGCAGGGATCTTTAGTGTGGCCTATTCAGTGCGTTTTGTGCATGACGTGTATTTTAATGCGCCTGATCATGCCCCGAGCCAAGACTTGCCAAACCCACATCCGCATGAACCGCCACTGTTGATGAAAGCACCCGTCGCGATACTGGCCATTTTGGGAATTGTAGTTGGTCTCCTGCCGACGTTGACCTTTGGGCCAATGGTGGCACTGGCGGCGGCGGCAGTCACCGGCCAACCACTCCCCGATTACCATTTGTCAATTTGGCATGGCTTTAATCTGCCGCTACTGATGAGTGTCATCGCACTGGCAGGTGGCGCGGGGCTATATTTTATGCTGATCAAACACAATCGTTTACATCAGATTGAATCTGAGCAGTGGTTCGGGCCACTGCGGGGCGGCCTGCTGTTTGATCGGCTCATCAATGCTCTATTTCAAGGTGCTGGTTTAATCACTGCTCGGCTAGAAAATGGCTCATTACAGCGTTATTTGGCATTACTGATCGGCGCAACGCTGGTTGGGGTGACGGCGATGCTGTGGGGTGAGCCGATCAGCACTGGCTCACGTGAGTTACTGCCCGCCTCACTGCTGCCGATAGTGGTATGGCTGTTGTTGCTGGGCAGTTGTGCGACCTTGGTCATCCAACATCACCAACGCCTACAAACAGTGGTGATATTGGGGGTGGTTGGCTTGGTGACTTCACTGGTGTTTGTGCAGTTTTCAGCACCTGATTTGGCACTGACTCAGCTCTCGGTCGAACTGGTCACGACGGTGCTGTTACTCATGGGACTGGCCTTGCTGCCACAACAAACGCCGCGAGAATCAAGCCAGCCACGGCGTTGGCGTGATGCAAGCTTGGCAATTGCGGGTGGCTTGGGCGTGACATGGCTGGCATGGCTCATCCTGACTCGTGATGGGCAGTCGATTTCATGGTATTTACTCGAGCAATCCTACCCGCTGGGTGGCGGCACCAATGTGGTCAATGTGATTTTGGTCGATTTCCGTGGTTACGATACTTGGGGTGAGGTCACTGTCTTGGGCATTGCTGCGCTGGGAGTATTGGCCATGCTGGATGGCATGCATACGCAACGGCCGCTACACGACTCCGCTGGGCGGGCATGGACGTTTTCACAATTGCCGTTGATGTTGCGCGTGGTGGCATCGGTGGCATTACCCTTAGCCTTGGTGTTCTCACTGTATATTTTTATGCGGGGTCACAACATGCCAGGGGGGGGCTTTATCGCTGGCTTGATTACCGCCGTCGCGTTGGTGGTGCAGTACATGGCACTGGGTCAAGCGCGTGCAGAACAATTGCTACAGGCTCTGCATGGTCGACGTTTTGAACGCTGGATTGGTTATGGTTTGTTGATTGCGGGGCTGGCTGGGGTGTTGTCGTTTTGGTTTGGTCGTCCGTATCTGACCAGTGGCAATACTTATCTACAGGTTCCAATTTTTGGTGAGTTTCATTTGGCCTCCGCAGTGATTTTTGATCTGGGGGTCTACTTAACTGTCGTGGGTGCAACTTTGCTGTCGATTTCGGTACTGGGTGCGGCCAGTGATGCACCGCATCCCGCTCAAAAATCTCGACTGGAGCAGCGCCATGAGCTTTGATTTGGTCAGTCTTGAGTTTTTGGTCGCGAGTGGAATTGGGGTGGTGACGGCCACAGGGATTTATTTGTTGCTGCGTGGACGTACTTTTCCAGTGATTATTGGTTTAAGTTTAATCGGTTATGCAGTCAACGTCTTATTGTTTGCGACCGGCCGTCTCTGGGTCAATGCGCCAGCGATCCTGATTGGTGGGCAGCACGTGGCTGATCCTTTACCACAGGCGTTGGTATTGACCGCGATTGTGATTGGTTTTGCGACCACCGGTTTTGTGGTGGAATTGGCGTTACGTAGTCGGGCTGAAAACAATACTGATCATATTGATGGACATGAAACTGGACATGCGTCACCACGCGACACAGAGGAGTCATCATGATGTTTGAGGGACTCTTGGGGTTTTGGCAGCAGCATCTGCCGTTTTTTTCGGTGTTATTGCCTGCACTGACGGCGGTGCTGTTGGTGTTGATTGGGGATCCGAGACCATCTGACCCACCCAAAACCGCACAGATCGTGGCACGCCGCCAACGCTGGGTCAGCATGGGCTCTGCTCTGCTCGGTTTGGGCATGGCGATCATGTTACTCAATCATGCCCAACACGGTGTGATCGTGTCGTACGCGCTTGGTGAATGGCAAGCGCCGTTTGGCATTAATCTGGTGTTGGATCGACTCTCAGCAATGATGTTGCTGCTGACCTATATGGTGGCTGTACCCGCCTTGGCTTATGCCTGCTGTGGTTGGGATCGGCGTGGTCGCTATTTTCATGTGATGTTTCAATTCCAGTTGATGGGTTTGGCGGGTGCGTTTTTAACGGGCGACCTCTTCAATTTATTTGTGTTTTTTGAGATTTTACTGATTGCTTCGTATGTCCTACTGGTACATGGACAAGGCGCAAGGCGATTTCGGATGGGTGTGCATTATGTCATCCTCAATCTCGTCGCATCGGCGCTATTTCTGCTGGGTCTCGGTTTATTGTATGCCTCGACGGGCACGCTGAACATGACGGATGTCGCGCTCAAAGTCGCGATGCTGACTGGCGATCAGGCCGTATTAGCACGTAGCGCAGCAGTCGTGCTATTGGTGGTGTTTGGACTGAAAGCTGCGTTAGTACCCTTGTATTTTTGGCTACCGAATACCTATGCAGCGGCATCCGCACCTGTTGCGGCGCTGTTTGCCATCATGACCAAGGTTGGGGTGTATGGCATCATTCGGGTGCATGCGTTGATTTTTGGGGTGGATGCGGGTGAGTCTGCACTGGCTGTCGCGCATTGGTTATTGCCATTAGCATTACTGACCAGTGTGCTGGGCGCGTTGGGGGCATTGGCGGCGCATAGTCTGAAGCGACTCGTGGCGTATTTAACCGTGTCCTCAGTCGGTACGATTTTGGTCGCGGTCAGTTTATTTACCCCGAGCAGCCTTGCGGCGGCACTGTATTACATGATGCACAGCACGCTGGTCATTGCCGGTTTATTTTTGTTTGTAGAGCTGATCTCGATGCAGCGCGGCAAAACCAAAGACTCACTGCAACCCGCCTTACGTGTGCAAGAGCCAATATTACTCGGTCTACTGCTGTTACTTGGTGCCGCCTCAGTGGCGGGTCTACCACCGCTACCTGGTTTTTTAGGCAAGCTGATGATTTTAGACAGTGCGGCAGGTTTGCCACATCATGCACTGGTTTGGAGCGTGGTATTGTCTGTTGGGCTACTTGGCATGATTGGGCTAGCACGGGCTGGGGTGATTTTGTTTTGGCATGTGCCACCAGATATACAGCCAGATCAGCCCGCGCCGTCAACCAATCGAGTGTTACTCAGCATGACGATGTTACTGCTGAGCATGGGCTTTTTTATGGCGATGTTTGCAGCGCCGATGAAGCGCTACATGGATGCCACGGCCCAACAACTGCTTGATCGCCCTGCTTATGCCCAAGCCGTATTGGGGCTACAAGGTGGTGATCTGAGACAAAACACCACCACACGACGTTATCTGGGACAGCCGCCACAGACTATCCCCAAGAAGTATCAACAGCCTACTGAGGTGCAAACCACGCCATGACGACTTCAGTTCAGACTCAGCGTAAATGGTTTTCACATCCTATCTTGAGTGGTTTCATTGCGCTCAGTTGGATGGCACTCATGCATAGCGTTGAGATTTTTCATCTCGTGGCTGGCATCTGTATCGGTGTGGTGATTCCACGACTGATCCAGCCCTTCTTAGGCGAGCGGCACCGCGTGAACTGGTGGCAAGCCTTGCGTCTTAGCGGAATTGTGCTGTGGGATATTGTGCTGTCTAACATCGTGGTTGCACGATTGGTTTTGGGTAAAATCCATAACATGCATCCGATGTGGATTCGTGTGCCACTCGCCAGCAGCCATCCCACTGTAAATGCCTTATTTGCGATGATCATCACCACCACACCGGGCACAGTTTCGGCAGTGGTCGATGAACAACGTGGTTTAATCCTCGTGCATGCGCTGAACTGTGATGATGCTCACGCCGCTGCACTCGACATGAAACAACGGTACGAATCTGCATTGCTACAGATTTTTGCTGTGGCGATACCCGCTGAGCAGGAGCAACGCTGATGCAATATCCGATTTTAAGTGTCGCATTAATGATTGGTTTTTTTGCGATTGCAATCTCGATACTGCTGACTGGCTGGCGACTACTCAAAGGGCCATCCATCGCAGATCGTATTCTGGCTTTGGATACGCTATACCTCAATACAGTGACCCTGATTATTCTATTGGGGTTGTATTTGAATAACACACTGCTGTTTGAAGCAGCACTACTGGTGGCGATGTTGGGCTTTGTTTCAACGGTTGCCTTGGCACGTTACATCACACGCGGCGATACAGTCGAATAAGCACAAGGAGCTGAATATGCACCCTATCGTTGAATGGCTGGCGGCTGGATTAATTGTTATTTCTGCATTTTTTGTACTGGTTGGTGCTATCGGGCTAGTGCGCTTGCCAGATTTTTTTATGCGCCTACATGCACCGACGAAAGCCTCTACACTCGGTCTTGGGGGCGTGCTGATCGTTTCGATGATCTTGGGTGTCGTACAAGGTCGTGCAGGAATTGCGGAGCTACTGATTACTTTATTTGTGTTTATGACTGCACCTGTATCCGCCAATCTCATGGCACAAGCAGGTTTACATTTAAAGCTGAACAGTAAAGCGGCAATCCCTGAAGGTACAGTCCAAAAATAGTCAATGTCACGATTTTTTAATCGGTAATATCGAAAAACACAATCAACTGACAAAAAAACAGCCACTCAACGGTGGCTGTTTTTTTAGAGGTCTAATTCAATCTGGCTAATTACTTAGCTGGCTGAGTTGTACCGTCTTGCATTTTAACAACTTCACGTTGACCTTGAATCACCGCATAAACGCGACGGTTCATCGCACGACCTTCAACAGTGTTGTTCGGTGCGATTGGTTTGTCCCATGCGAAACCTTGTGTGCTGATACGAGTTGGTGCAATACCATATTCGCTGATCAACATGTTTTTCACAGAGTTTGCACGTGCTACTGACAGACGCTCGTTCAATTTACGAGGACCGGTGTTGTCGGTGTGACCTTCGATCTTGGCAGTCGCATCAGTGTAGGTCTTCAGCGCATCAGCAACTTTCGCGACTTCTGGCTTGTACTGATCTTTGATGTTGGATTTGTTGATGTCGAAGAATACACGCAATTCTAATTGCAGATCTTCGGTCAACTGTACTGGACAGCCTTTAGCATCTACAGCAACACCCATCGCAGTGTTTGGACACTGATCGAGATCATCAGTCACGCCATCACCATCGGTATCGACTGGTGCAACAACAACTGGCTCAGCAACGACTGGCTCAACTGGTGCTGGCTCTGGTACTGGCTCAACTGCTGGTGGTGGTGCAGGAATCGATGGCATCAAATGACCGCCAAGAACCACTTGCAGACCCGCCAGACCCATGAACTCCCACCAGTTATTGTCGAAGTTATGGATGGCACGACCTTCACCGCGTAGCGATACGGTCTCACCAAGGCGCAAGAATGCACCAGCGCCAAGATTACCAATGGTGTCGCGAGTGCTCAGGTCAAAACCTTCGCCTTTTGGAGTAATCACTTCAACTTCACTGCGACCAACACCGAGCAAAACGTAAGGCTTAAATGCACCTTCATAGTTCTGAGTAATCAGATCAGAGGTCACATAAGCATTGGCAGTCAGCATTTGCTGTTTGTAGTCCCATGGCTGACCACGGAAGCCTGCATCTGCTGAACGTTTGTTTGCTGCGGCATCACCGTTGGTTTGGCCGTATTCAAGCTCAACGCCCATCCACGGGGTCACTTCGATACCAATCGCAGCACCGACGTACACATCGCTGTCTAACGCAACACCACCAGGCACAGTGGAATTGGCATCAATACTCGTACCATTTGCATTAGGGCCGAAAGTTGGGCCACCACGGTCGACCAAGGTCGCGCGTTGGTCATCATGCGCTTCGTTCATGTAGTGATAGCCAAGCATCAGCGGGGTGATCGTCACGCCAGCGTTTGCGACCATCGGCAGCGGGGCTGCCACGAGAATTGCCAAGGCAAT
>JBBKWW010000213.1:0-7222 GCA_037969155.1 Moraxellaceae bacterium | reverse complement strand
CCTTGCGAATAGCAATACGCACCGATGGGTAGCGCCGTTGAGGACAGCATCAACAGCCGCAACAAGCTGGCCGCCGCGATTGGTGTGGCGGGAAATTGGGCAGCCAAATCCGTAGCGTGGCTGGTTTCGAGGTTAGTGTCCATGGGCATGCAGCGGGCGCAGTCGGGTTTCGTGCTGATGCTGGGCGTATGCGCCGCTTTCTGGCTCAAACGGGTGCAACAACTCAGACACCTCTAAGCCTAAACCGCGCAGCATATCGGCCAAGACATGATCGGGTTCAAAATACACGGCGTCTGGTGTCAGCATCAGCGGCACATGGCGGTTGCCGAGATGATAGGCGGCTTTAAGCAGGTCAAACGGTTGCACGGCAATCGCTTGCATCAGGGCTTGTGGTGCAGCCAAAACCTGTAGCACTTGACCATCAGCGGTGGCAATATAGTGACCGCTACGCAGCACACCTGTCCGTGGCAGGTCTACGCCGATGTCTTCGCCAGTGGCTAAGGTGGCGCGAAAGCGGCATTTTTGGCGGGTATCAAAACTCAGCGCAATACTGGGCGCATTACCCGCTGGTGGGTTGGTCAGGCGTTGGGTATAAATCTGCATAGGGTCTGTCATTCAAAAAATCTGATGGTCGATACTAACCCGATCATCGCCGAAATAGGCGTGAAAACAATGGATTTGAGAGAATTAGGGAAGCAATATTTGTGCCGTTTGGGTGGGTAAAATAGTCGCTTATTTTGATCTAATCCAAATTTTTCGATCTAGTCTGGGATGTCTGTTGACGGTTAATTCATATTTTCTAGGAACAGGGGCGATACGGTGCAATCGAACCTCTCGGTTCATCTGTGCTTCTGCTGTCTTTACAGCCTGTTGCAGCAACACAAAATCGTCATCTGCTATTCGAAGTCCCGCGATGACTGAACACAGCATCACATCTCTTGGATATTTCATTATCCGTTCAGTTAAACCACTCACCACCACTCTAAACTCACGTTCATAACTCCAATCCTCTGATTTGTGAAAATAAGCCTTATTCATTTTTGAGTTATCATGCTTATCCTCCTTGGTCATGATGGGATAGTCTTTAACATACTGCACAGGTATAGGGATGAAGTCGCCGTATAAATCAGGCTCCAGAGCTTCTTTTGGAAACTTCAACTCCACCAGAAAGCCCTTATGATCGTCTGCATAATGTGACCACATCAAGATATTGAGTGGGCTTTGATTTAGACACACAACGCCCACTTTCTGATTGATTTCAGCAAAAAAACGACCGTCCTGAATTTTTTGCTGATGCAATCTAACCATCTTGTCGTTAGCCATGAGCCTCTTAGCAGGTGACTTTCTGGGCTGCTGATGGCGACTTAAAAGCCCTGCAACCTCGGTGGCTTTCATACCTAAAAAGTCATCTTCGGCAGCGTAGCGACAATCAAATGGATCATTAAATTTCAATGGGTCAGTGAAACTCACTGTCCCATCTGAAATCATCGCTCTTGAACCCTTACTTGATCTCAAGTGCTTGTAGTAATAAACGTAATTTTCATCTTCTAAAAGCATGATTCCCTCGCGTTATAGCCTTAAGTTTAAGCGTTTTTAAACGGCATGAAACCGTAAATGCTCACCAATTACGCTTTGGATAAAGTAGTAGCCATGATCGTAGCCCTCATGTCGCCGTAAGGTCAGCGACTGCCCCACCGCAGCACAAGCCGCCTCAAGCTGATCAGGCAATAATTGCTGTAAAAACTGATCACTCAGCCCTTGATCGACCAAAATACGATCAAACTTTGCACCTGTTGCCCGAATCAAACGGGTCGCATCATGCCCCGACCACGTCTGCTGATCTGTACCGAGATAGGCGGTAAACACCTTATGCCCCCACGGCACATCGGCAGGTGCAGCAATCGGCGCAATCGCTGACACCGACGCAAACTTGTCAGGATGCCGAAACGCTAAAGTCAACGCCCCATGCCCACCCATCGAATGCCCCATCAGACTAATCCGAGTCGGTGCAAACTGCTGCACAATCAAGCCGTATAACTCTTCGATGATATAGCGTTCCATCTGGTAATGACTCGCCCAAGGTGCTTCGGTCGCGTTCAGATAAAAGCCTGCACCCAACCCAATATCCCAGTGATCACCCTGCGCCACCTCATCGCCACGCGGACTGGTATCGGGCGAGATCAGGATCACACCCAACTCAGCCGCAAGCTGCTGCGCATGTGCCTTGATCGCAAAAGTTTCTTCGCTACAGGTCAGTCCTGCCAAGTAGATCAACGCTGGACAGGCTTGGCCAGCCAACGCTTGCGGCGGCAAATACACGCCGAATGTCATCTCGCACTGAGTCGAAGTCGCGCTGTGCTGATAAAAACGCTGCTCACCGCCAAAACAACGCGCGCTGCTCAATTGCTGCATGGGATTTTCCTATAATTGCTTTGCTGGCTAGGCAAGTATTTATCATACCCACCCAACCCTCAGAAGTGCCGCTATGATGGCCTAATGGGCTTAGTACACCACCACCGACCGAATCGACTCGCCCGACTTCATCAGATCAAAGCCGGTATTAATCTCATCTAAGCTCAGATGATGGGTGATCAAATCATCAATATTCAGCTTACCTTCCATGTACCAATCGACGATTTTCGGCACATCCGTGCGGCCACGTGCCCCACCAAATGCCGATCCTTCCCAATGCCGACCGGTCACCAACTGAAACGGACGCGTTGAAATTTCTGCACCTGCTTCAGCCACCCCGATGATGATCGAGCGCCCCCAGCCTTTATGGCAGCATTCCAGCGCCTGCCGCATCACTTGAGTATTACCGATACATTCAAACGAATAATCCGCACCGCCGTCAGTCAGTTGGATGATTGCATCCACCACATTTTCGACGTCTTTGGGGTTAATAAAGTGGGTCATACCAAATTTGCGTGCCATCGCTTGACGTTTTGGATCGATATCCACGCCGATGATTTTGCCCGCACCGACCATCTTCGCGCCTTGAATCACGTTGAGACCAATACCGCCCAGTCCAAACACCACCACGTTTGCACCGGCTTCGACTTTGGCGGTAAACAACACCGCACCCACACCGGTGGTCACGCCACAGCCGATATAACAGACTTTATCAAATGGCGCGTCTTCACGGATTTTAGCCAGTGCAATCTCTGGCACCACGATGTGATTAGCAAAAGTCGAGGTGCCCATATAATGCAAAATCGGCTGACCCTCTAAGCTAAAACGCGAGGTGCCATCTGGCATTAAACCTTGGCCTTGTGTGGTTCGAATCGCTTGGCACAAATTGGTTTTTTGCGATAAACAAAACTTACACTGACGACATTCGGGCGTGTACAGCGGAATCACATGATCACCGGCTTTCAGGCTTTTGACCCCTTCACCGACTTCAAGCACCACCCCTGCGCCTTCATGGCCTAAAATTGCAGGAAAACGTCCTTCAGGATCAGCACCCGACAAAGTGTAATAATCGGTATGACAAATACCCGTGGCTTTAATTTCGACCAGCACCTCGCCGGCGCGTGGTGGGGCCAGATCGACCTCATGAATGGTCAGTGGCTGACCAGCTTGCCACGCAATGGCAGCACGGGTTTTTAGAATCGAACTCATGGTAATGCTCCTTGCACTAACGCTTGCGGACTGTCGATGAAACTGACCGCAGAGACAGGCGGGGGGAAAAGATGACGTTCAAAATTTGGCAGTAGCAATCCAATCTGACGACCGATCACCATCTGTGGCTCAGAAGGCTCATAACCACCTTCGCGCTCAAGCCGAGCAAGCTGGCGAGTCGCCGCCGCAAACGCAGCCCCAATAGAGCTTTCATTGCGCATGGCTTCAGCAAAAAACGCGCGACCAAAATAGGTAAACTCAGGCTGATTGCTACAACCAAACGAGGTCTTGTCAGCGGCAGAGGCTGTAATCACCACGGTATTGGGCGACTGGAGCGCCTCAATAAAACTGCCCGAATAACAGGCTGAAATCACCAGCACGCGCCAACGAATGCCCGACCGATCAAGTGACTGGCGCAGCCATTGCGGGTCAATCGAGTCCATCTGAATCGGCTCGTTCGACAGCTCAAATACATTCGGTAGACCATGTGACGTCATGAATAGAAATAACACATCTTCATCAGGATTCATATTCTGACCGATGCGCGCCAAGCTGCGCTCAATACTGGTCTTAGTCGCCATCGGCGCACTGTCTTGCGTGTTCGGATGGTTAAACAATCCAATTGATCGACCAAGCGTGCCAAATCGGGTATCAAACTGACGTTGCGTCTGTTCCACTTCATAGCGAAACACATCCTGATATGCCGCGCCACCGACACCCATAAAATACCAATTGGTTTCACCCAACACGCCCTGCTGCATCTGATTAAGCTGCTCATCTAACAGTCGCGACTGGCTATACAGTGCCGCTTCGGGCAAGCGTTGGGTTTGCTCCGTGACTTTCCAAATCGGCTGCGAATCCATTGCGCTTTGCCAGACTGCCAAAATCATCACCGTCCCAGCAAAGATCAGCCCACGCTCCCACCAAGGCCACTGTAATTCCCGCGCAAAAAGCCACATCACCGCCAGTGTCTGCCAAATAAACAGCAAGGCAAACACAGCA
Source organism: Moraxellaceae bacterium (assembly GCA_037969155.1). Classification (GTDB taxonomy): domain Bacteria; phylum Pseudomonadota; class Gammaproteobacteria; order Pseudomonadales; family Moraxellaceae; genus JAYXXU01. Next base: position 2,599 of record JBBKWW010000213.1, on the reverse strand, counting down.
CCCATCATGCCGTAGCTCCACTCGGGCAAACGGCCAGTCTGTCCCAAAAACTGTAGAACGGTTTGAATCAGTACGATATTGACATCACCAGCCAGCCACAGCACCGCAGGCACTAAAATCAAGCGACCTAAGCCCTGACGCTGCGCTAAAAAAATACCCGTAATCAACGCAATAAATGGCCATAACAGATAGCTAATCAGACCTTGTAAATTAAAATCACCCTGCCCATTTGCGCTCAACCAACTGAACAACGTATTCGCCAACGCAGCAAAAACCGCCAACAGCACAAATTGTAGCGCCGTCGGAGTCACATACCGAAAGGTACGGCGCGAGCCAACCAGCATCCAGAGTGCAGCGATTTCGTTGTCCCGCAGATCTTCCAAAAAATTGCGTGACGGCTTAAGGTTGATCATGTCGCGACCTGTTCACATCATGTCGAACATGCTAACAAAAAATCAGGTCGAATCTGTGCATGCTTTGCAGTTGTGACAAAATATACTCTCAAAACAGATGCTCAAAAACGGGATTGACAACGCCAAAAACCAGCAGCGCTAAGAGCCACTGCCCGTGTCCGACACTCACTCCTGCGGCCAACGCAATAAGTCGGCTCGCTGTGCTGGGCTGTGATCTGGTTGATACGGCAAAACACCCAAGCATGGCGCCTGCAAGCGCTGCTGTAAGCTGTCGATTTGTGCCGCTAACAGAGGCGTGTCGGGCTGAATCGTATTGGCGACCCAACCGGCTAACTGTAGTCCATCTTGCCGAATCGCCCGCGCCGTCAGCAGCGCATGATTCAGACAACCCAAGCGCATCCCGACCACTAAAATCACCGGAAACTGTAATACTTTGGCCAGATCAGCTAAGGTTTCACGCGGATTGATCGGCACATCCCAGCCGCCCGCGCCCTCGATCAACACATGCGTCGCGGGGGTCGATAATGCCCCACGCACCAGCCCTGCCAAGCGTTGCACACTGAGATTCACCCCTGCCGCCTGCGCCGCCAGATGCGGTGACGCTGCTAGTGGCAAACGAATCGGCGCGAGTAAGTCTGGGTGTAAGGCAACGCTGGCCGCCGCGCTGATATGTGCCGCGTCGTCACTGTGCCACAGCCCTGCCGCGTCTTGCTGACAACCCGCACTGACGGGCTTAACCCCAAAACAGCGCCAGCCGTGCTGGTTAGCACGTTGCAACAGTGCCGCAGTCACCGTGGTCTTACCGACATCGGTGTCAGTACCCGTGACAAAATACACTTGGCGTGGCACACGCTTGGGCAGGATGGACGAGGTCGCTTGTGGCTGGTCAGACATAAAGATTGATCCCAAATGGTGTGTCGATACTGAGAGACAGTGTTTTGTATGAATGATTCTAACAATCAAAGCAACCCGATAGAAAATCCAGCGTACAATACACGCCACCCGATCTGACCTGAGTGACGAATGACCGAACCCGCCCGCCTTTCCAAATATCTAGCCGCCCAAGCCGGCTGTTCACGCCGCGAAGCCGAACTGTATATCGAAGCTGGTTGGGTACAAGTCAATGGCGTCGTTGAGCAAAGCCCACGCACCACCATTACCGATCAACAGGTACAACTGCACCCTGATGCGGTATTGGTCGCACATGAGCCCGTTAGTATTTTGTTGCATCAGCCCGCCGATCAGCTTGCACCGCTGGTATTGGATGCGGCGCAACACTGCTCAAACAATCCATATGGCAAAACACCGCTGCCCGTGCATCTGGTACGCCACGCCACCCCGCTGCCACTGCCAACGGGGGCGAGTGGCCTGCTGATCCTGACCCAAGATCGGCGTTTTGAACGCAGTCTTAAAGACGACGCACACAAACTTGAGCAAGAATATATCGTTGAGGTCAGCGGCGAACAGCCGACACCGGATCTAAAACCACTACAGCGTGGTCTGATCTATCGTGGCCAAGCCTTGCCCGTCTGTAAAGTCAGTTGGCAAAACGAGATTCGACTGCGTTTTGCGCTAAAATCCCCACAAGACGGCCAACTGGCGTGGATGTGTGAGCAAATTGGGCTGTCGGTAGTCAGTCAGCGGCGAATTCGGATTGGCGCAATCAACATGGCCAAACTGCCTGTTGAGCATTGGCGCTATCTGTCCAACAAAGAACGCTTTTAACCTTCACTGACACCTTATCCCAAATCAGGAACTCTTATGATCAACAATGACGTACTACGTAGCCTACGCTACATGCTGAATATCAATGAACAGCAACTCACTGATATCTTCGCACTCGGTGGGGCAACTCTAGATGCTGCCACGCTAGAACTGATGCTGAAAAAAGAAGATGAAGACGACTACTTACTTTGCTCCGATGCAGTCATGGCGCAATGCTTGGATGGTTTGGTCTACTCTAAACGCGGCAAAGATGACAGTCGGCCAGCCCAGCCATTTGATCTACCGATGAGCAACAACATCGTACTCAAAAAACTGCGCGTGGCCTTTGAGCTCAAAGAAGATGACATGCACACCATCATGGACAGCGTGGATTGCCCCGTGTCGAAGCCTGAGATGAGCGCGTTATTCCGCAAATACGGCCACAGTAATTATCGGGATTGTGGCGACCAATTTTTACGCAA
>JBBKWW010000212.1:0-2749 GCA_037969155.1 Moraxellaceae bacterium | reverse complement strand
GGATACCGTATGGCCAGTGATTGACTTAAAAAAGCGCTTTCGGCCTTTTGTGGAAGATGAGCTACCGCAATTGTGTCAGGATAAACTGGCTTTGGTGGCGCATCCCTATGCCGTACAGTCGTGTCCAGCGCAGATCAATCAGCCGTGCGTGTTGGTGATCGGTTGCGAGGGCGGCTTTATTCCGTTTGAGGTTGATTTACTGCAAAAAAATTGCTGTCAGCCAGTCAGCTTAGGAGCGCGGATTTTACGCACCGAAACGGCAGTGGCGCATTTGATTGGCCGATTGTTTTGAGCTAGGTTGTTTCTACTATACAAGGACGTTTTTATGTCACACCTCCAAACCCGCCTGATTGCCGTCTCTGGCCAAAAACCCGAAGATGTGGCGATTCTTTCCACTGGTGAGCTGGTCACTGGCCTTGATGATGGCCGTGTGATCGCCATTGCACCTGACACAGGCCAGATCCGAACCTTGGTCAATACGGGTGGCCGACCGCTGGGGCTAGAAGTTACCGCCGATGACCAGATCATCATTTGTGACACTGAGCGCGGATTATTACAGTTTGACCCAAAACAGCAAAAACTGACCATGCTGGCCGAGCGTTTTGCGGGTGAGCCGCTGCGCTTTTGTAATAATGCAACCGTTGCCCGCGATGGCACGATTTACTTTAGCCAATCCTCGCGCCGCTATGGATTGAATGATTGGAAGCGTGACTTGGTGGATGGGATCGGTACGGGTCGGCTGTTTCGACGTGCGCCATCAGGTGAGCTGACGTTGCTGGCCGATCAGTTGTTGTTTACCAATGGCGTGACCCTCACTGCGGATGAAAGCAGCCTGATCTATGCGCAGTCTGGCGCGATGAACCTGACGCGCTTGTGGCTCAGTGGTGCAAAGTCCGGTCAACATGAGCCATTTATCGTGGCCTTAGCGGGCTTTCCCGATAATCTGTGTACTGATGAAGAGGGTTTGATTTGGGTGGCACTGGCCTCGGCAAAAGATCGTCGCTTTGCGTTGATTCAGCGTCTACCCGCGCGCACCCGCCGTATGATGGGTTGGTTACAGCAAGTGTTGCCGCTACACCCGAAAGGCACAGTCTGGGCACAAGCCTACGATCAAGACGCTAAGCTGGTGCATGATGTGCATTTTCAGCATCTCGAATTCGAGCTGGTGACAGGGATGCGGCGGGTCGGTGATTGGTTATATTTATCGAGTTTGCAGGGCGGTAATTTATTAGAGGTTCGGTTGTCGTCGTCGGATAAGCCATGCGCACCTGTTACAGCAGGTACGCGCGGTGAACACGATTCAATCACTGCCGATTGAGTTGCTGCTCAAGACGGCGCACGTTTTCAGCAAACCTCGCGGCACTTTCAGCCGCCGCTCGTTCAGTGGCCAATTCAGCTGCTGATTTAACGTTTTGCTGTACCACCGCTGCTGGAGTTTTAGGCGCAGGCAGTTCTGCTTCGGCGCGTGCAATCAGCTGTTGCAATACGCCGACCCGCTGCGTGGTGACTTCGGTTTCACAGCGCAGTCGCATGATTTCACGCATCTCAGGTTGAGCATCTTCACTGTTGAGGCGGCATTCCAACTCACGTTTTTTGAGCCAAATACGCTGTTCAGCCAGCAGTTGATCGCGAACCTGTTTGCTGGTGCTGTTCCAGACTGCGTTTAGCTTATTATTGGCAGAGCTGAGGCGTTGCACGGCTTCTTGCTGTTGTAGACCTTGATAGGCTTGCTGGTTGGCTTGGCGCTCCAGCGCTTGTTGTGTTTCTAATGCAGCCTGATCAGCGGCCAATTGCGCCTGTTCTTGTTCCATTTGTTGCTTAAACTGGTAGGCGCTACGCTGCTCAGCCTGTCGTGCTGGTTTTTGTAAGGCATCCATAATCACTTGATTGACAAACTCTAGTGGCGGCTCAGCATTTTGTACTTCGGCGTAGATTTTTTGGCCGTCATCGGTCGGTTGCACGGCATATTCGAGCTCATAGCGTACGCTGGAGCCTTCCAGCTCAAGGTCACTTAAAATCGCCAGCTTTTGCAGGTCCATTTCTTGGTAGATCTCGCGAGCGGTCGATGCGTCTTTTAGTAGGTTGCTTGGCACGTTTATGTTGAGCGCGGCTTGGCAAAATTTCTTGCTGGTTTGTGGATCAGCGCGAGCGGTACGCACATCGATGAGTTCAAATTTAATCTGCTGTACTGCTGCTTTAAATTTAATTAAATCGACATCCACGCCCTTGTCCGTAATCATCGTTTTAATATTGGCGAGACCCGTTTGATTCAGGTTTTTGGCTAAAGTTTCGGCGACCAATTGACGACTCATGTCGTCATTACACTCAGCCTTGGATGCTAGTGGATTGCTACAGGCGGTCAGTAAACTACTACAAGTAATCATCAAGCAAATGGCAAGTTTCTGCATATGAAAGTCCTAGTGCTAACAGTAATTGTGGCTTCCGTGCGAGCATACCGAAAAATACGGGTCTGCGCAGATTTTAGCGGCGCAAAAAAAACAGCCCACTCAGTGAGCAGGCTGTTTTGGGGTATTGCCACGAATGACAATACAGAATGTGGTCTCCCCACGGGGATTCGAACCCCGGTAGTCACCGTGAAAGGGTGGTGTCCTAGGCCTCTAGACGATGGGGAGAGGCGCAACAGCATGATTTTTTAAGGATCATCTGTCCGTTCTGTTGTGGTGGAGATAAGCGGGATCGAACCGCTGACCTCTACAATGCCATTGTAGCGCTCTACCAACTGAGCTAT
>JBBKWW010000211.1:0-13205 GCA_037969155.1 Moraxellaceae bacterium | reverse complement strand
CCGACTTGCTCAATCAAACGCCCCGTTTTTTCATCGACCAGACCGTTATATTTGACCTCATCTTTCACCACGATGGTTTGATTGCGGCCGCAGGTCTTATTCGCGCTGGTCATCGCGCCTTGTAGTGCAATCGCTTTGGTTTTGCCACTACCCGTGGTTTCAAACTGATTGTTTTCACGCTGAATCACTGGCGCACTCGGTGGTGTCACCGCACAGCCTGCAAGAAGGGCAACACTCAGTGTGCCTAGAAGTAACGGTTTAAACATGATGGTTCCAAAAGAGTCAAACGTGGCAGCAGTATTGCCTAGAATACAGGTCTTGATTAGACTAGATTTGGCGCAAAACAGTAACGCTGCGTGACCATATGCGGTGTTCCTGCATGGTTTGGCGGGCTATGGTGATCAGTTGTTGAACAAATCAGCCGCGTGGTACGACTGACCCGCATAATCAGTGCTGTCGATGTTGGATTGAATACATCGTTTGTGGACTAAATCAGTTAAGCTGGACGAATAAAGTCGCTTCGGTATTGGGGTTAAGCAATGCAACTCAAAAAAATGCTCAGTAATGCGATACAGCGGCGCGTGAATCCTGAGCGTTTTTTATTGCATAACCGCACGCCTCGCACTGAGATTCTGCGCGATGGGATTTTTTCGGTGCAGTATTTTGCGCCATTGTCTGAATCCCGCACCCAGATTGAAGGCGAAACACTGCCCGTCGAAGCGCAGCAAGCTGAAATCCCGCTGTTGCTGGTGCCGCCACTGGGTGTGTATGCGTGGATTTTTGATTTGATGGCCGAGCGTTCGCTGGTGCGTTATTTTGCGGCGCGAGGCGTTCGGGTTTATTTGGTTGATTGGGGTAAGCCCGAGGCTGATGATAGTCATTTAACGTTAGAGCAATATGCCTTAAATTGGCTGCCGCAAGCGGTGGAAGTGGTCAAACAACACGCTCAGCAACCTCAGGTATCCTTGCTGGGTTACTGCATGGGTGGCTTGCTGGCGACCATTTATACGGCCGACCAAGGCAAAGACTCGGTGCAAAACCTGATCACGATTGCGTCACCGATCAACTTGCATCAAATGGGTGGGGCGATGGGCATGATTAATCGGCTGGCCTCGATTCCGACGGGTTTGCTCAAGCGCTTGACGGGCTATCAACTGACCGAGTTACACCCTAAATTATTTCGTGTGCAGGGTCGCGTGTTATCTGTGTTGTTTAAAATGACTGCGCCAATGGCCGCAGTCAGTAGTTATCTGGGTTTGATTCGGCATCTGGCCGATGATGATTATGTCAGTCGCTATATGACCATGAATGAGTGGTTTACCAATATGCCAGATTACCCTGGTGCGACGGTGCAGGAAGTGATTCAGCGTTGGGGTTTAGCCAATGGTTTAGCACATGGCCAACTGAATTTATGTGGTCATCCGATTAATTTGGCTAAGATTGAGTGTAGCTTATTGGCCTTTGCCGGTGATCATGATGCGATTACCAGTATCGCCTCGGCCAGTGCGTTGCTGAGCGTGGTCAGTTCGACCGATTTGAGTTTTGAGGTGGTGCCTGGTGGACATGCGGGATTGTTTACGGGTAGCCGCGCGGCACATACCACGTGGGCGATTGCCGCAGACTGGCTGAGTTTACGTTCAGGACGGTTTGTGTCGATGCAGGAGTCGAAGCAATGAGCGTATCAGCGGATATGGTATTGGAATTAATTGAGGCTCGCCAGTCGGTTGGGCAGTTGCTTGAGCCTGCGCCGAGTGCTGAACAATTGGCGCAAGCGGTTCAAGCGGCGTTGGCTGCGCCTGATCATCATCGGCTGCGGCCATGGCGGTTTTTGCGGGTGCAAGGCGATGCGCGGATTAACATGGGCGATGTGTTGGTACAGGCATTACAAGCACAAGGCGAAACAGATCCACAACAGTTAGAGCGAGTGCGTCAACAACCCTTGCGTGCGCCTTTGATTTTACTGGCGGTGACGGCGTGTCAAGCACATGCGAAAGTGCCGATATTTGAGCAACTGTTAAGCAGTGGCGCGGCCGTACAAAATATCTTGCTGATGCTACAGGCACAAGGCTTTGCGGCGATTTGGCGCACGGGGGCATTGGTGGATCATCCCTTGCTGAAGTCGGCGTTTGGGTTGGCTGCAACTGATCAGGTGATCGGTTTCATTTATATTGGCACAGCTGCCCGTGAGCTGCCCGCCAGAAGCCGCTTATCAGTCGATGATTTCTTGTCAGATTGGCCTGCTGAATAAGTTGAGCTTGATTGTGGTTTTGGTTAAAAGATGATCGTGTAGGCGAGAGGTTTTTATGAGTGATATGTCGATTACGGCGTCAAGTCCTGTGTCCAGCGATCAGCCACTACGGGTAACCGTATTGGGCGGCGGCAGTTTTGGTACAGCGATGGCGAATCTTGCTGCTCGCAATGGCTGCCAGACTCGCATGTGGATTCGGGATGCAGCGGTCGCTGCACAGATGCAGATCACGCGCTGCAATCAGCGCTATTTGCCGGATTTTGAGTTGCATGAGTCCTTGCGCTATACCGGTGATTTGGCCGATGCGGTACAACATTGTGATGTGTTGCTGGTTGCGGTGCCAAGCCATTCGTTTCGGTCGGTGCTGCGGCAGGTCGCGGCGTTGCTTGAGCATTCGGCCGTGTTACCGGTTGTGGTATCACTGACCAAAGGCATCGAAGCAGATAGCTTTGCGATGATGAGTGATATTATTCATGCCGAGCTGCCGCGTGTTGAGTACGGTGTGTTGTCAGGGCCGAATCTCGCCAAAGAAATCATGGCCGGTATGCCCGCAGGCACGGTGATTGCGAGTCAGAGCGAGCAGGTACGGGCGTTGGTGCATCGTGCGCTGGCCAGTGCATTATTTCGCGTATTTGCCAATACCGATGTGCATGGGGTTGAGTTGGGTGGTGCGCTGAAGAATATCTATGCCGTGGCGATGGGGATGGGTGCAGCGTATCAGCTTGGCGAAAATACCCGCAGCATGTTGCTGACCCGCGCGTTGGCTGAAATGAGCCGCTTTGCGGTGCAGCTCGGTGCGAACCCGTTGACCTTTTTGGGCTTGTCTGGGGTCGGTGATTTGTTTGCGACATGTAGCAGTCCACTGAGCCGAAATTACCAAATCGGCTTGGCATTAGGCCAAGGCAAGAACTTAGAGCAGGCGGTTCAAGCCTTAGGTCAAACAGCCGAAGGGATTAACACGATTCGCCAAGTACGCGCACAAGCGCAAGCCTTACAGGTCTATATGCCGATAACCAATGCGTTGTATGAAGTGATTTATGAAGGTAAGCCGCCATTAGGCATTGCATTGTCTTTGATGCAAAATGGTCATCGTAGTGATGTCGAGTTTGTGCTGCCGCATCAAGTGCCTGATGTGGCAACACCCATTTAGCCTAAATCAGGATGGGTAGACCATGCAGTTAATTTTGGTTCGACATGGCGAGGCCGCGCGGCAAACCCAAGACGATGCATCGCGCCGCTTAACTGCGCGTGGCCAGCGACAAGCGGACTGGACAGCGCGGCAGGTTTTAGCGCGTTATCAGCCTGATCGGTTGGTGGTGAGTCCGTTACGACGTGCCAAGCAAACCATGCAGGCATTTAGTCAGCATCTGCCCGATGTGCCATTGACGGTGCTGAACTGCATCAAGCCAGAGGATGATGCAGCATTGGCATTGGCTGGTTTGGCCAAGTTGCAGGCCGAGTGTCTGCTGGTGGTGTGTCATATGAATGTGATTGCGCAGATGTCGTCACTCTTGTTGGGTGATTGGCCAGAGGGCTTTGAGCTGGCAGAGGCACGGGTATTTGAGCAGGCCGTGATTTTGCCTGAGTTGTCAGTGGAGCAGTGGCGTTGTGTGCCGCCTGTTTTGAATTCATCGTTGGGAAGCGAGTAAGTTTATGCTGTATGTCTGGATGCCAGAAGGCCATGCGGCGTGGCGTTGGTGGGTGGGAACTGACGTGACTGCGGTGATGTCGCTGAGTGATTGGCAGATCGCCGAGAATTGGGAGGCTTTGCTGACCGCCACGGCATTGACGCCACAACGCGAAGTAACCGTGTTTTTTCCGACCAGCAGTGCGCAATTATTGCAGCGTACGATGTCCCGCCAACAGCGGCGGCAGTTGGGTGATCAAGGTGTGCGCTATCTATTAGAAGAGTACACTTTAGGTTCGGTTGAGCAATTGGCAGTGCGTGATCAGCTGCTTGCTGAGGATGAGTTGAATGTGTTGGCAGTGCCGTCGAGTACCATTGCGCAATATATTCAAAGTATGGCGTTAGGCAATTGGCACTTGCACGCGCTGCTGCCCGATTTTTTATTGTTACCCGTGCAGGCCGAGCAGGCCACACTGTTGTTAGAGGGTCGCACGCCGATTATGCGCTTGAGCGAGGGTTATGCGGTACTGGCTGAGGATTTGTCGGTGGTGCTGCCGCGTTTGCCGCAATTGACTGGCTTAACCGTACTGGGAGAGCCGTCGGAGCAACAACAACAGCAATTGCTGGATTCTGCCTTATCGATAGATTATCAAGCCGCGAGTCTGCAACTGCCAGAGCGCTTGGCACGGCATCCGTATAATTTTTTGCCAAAACCGAAAGGCTTAGCGATTTCAGCACATTGGAAGGCATTGGCTGCGGTGTTGGTGTTGGCGGTGTTGGTGCAAATCCTGCATGATGGCTTGACCGCATGGCGCTATCAACAAGTCGCCGCCGCCACTCAAGCACAGGCCGAGCAGCAGTTTCGACAATGGTTCCCAGAGGAACAGCGAATTATTAATTTGCGTCGTCAGATGGAAGGTCGTTTACAGCGCAGTACTGAGCAAGACGTGATGGCTTTATCGTTGATTGGCCGCGTCGGCCCAGTGTTGCAGCAAGCGCAATTGGTCGCACAATCGGTGCGTTATCGGGATCAGGTGTTGGAGCTCAACATACTGGCGAGCAATCTGGCTGCCCTCGAGCAACTGCGTGGCCAAATGGATCAGCAAGGCTTAACTGCCGAACTGGGTGCAGTGACCTCAGTGGGTGCAGACGTCTCTGGATTGCTGCGGATTAAGCCGTAAACGTACTGAAATAAGGGATCATCGTGTTGATGAAATTACAAAATCCGCTATCAAATATGATGCAGCCGTTACAGCAAGCATTGGATCGGCTGCCGAGTCGTGATCGCAAGGCATTGTTGTTGCTCAGTCTATTTTTGCTGGTGTTACTGTTTGGCTTAGGGCTATGGTCTGCCAATCGCGCGGCACAGCAAGCGACGCAAGCGGCGACCGATGCGCGTGAGCTGCTGGTCTGGATGCGCGCCCAAGCACCAAATATCCGTCAAGGCGGTGGCGTACAGCCCTTGCTGACTGATCTGGTGCAGCAATCTGCGGCGCAGCAGGGCTTGATTCTGACCCAAAATGGCAATGATCAAGCGTTGCAAATCGCGACCAAGCACGAGAGTTTTGCGGTGTTGGGTAGTTGGCTGAGTCGATTGGCAGAACAAGGGGTGCAGATTCGTCAGTTGGACATTCGTCAGCAGTCAGATGGTCAGTTACAGCTGCAAGCCACGTTGAGTTTGAGTTAAAAAGCAGCAGATTTGCGGTGGATCTTGCAATAAAGCCGCATTCCTTGATGTTGTTTTTCAATTGCAGGTGCATCACTGCGCTGAGGTCGTTATAATCGCGCTTTGCCGCACTGAGCCTTTTTTGCCGATGCTGTACTCTATGAGTCGTTCCATCTTGTTTTCGCTTGAGCCTGAGCGTGCCCACGCCATGACCCTCGCGTCGCTTGAGTTGGGCTATAAAACCGGTATTTTGCCCCGTCTGTATCCGATGATTCATCAGCCTGTGGATTGTATGGGGATTCGGTTTGCCAATCCGGTCGGTCTCGCCGCTGGCTTAGACAAAAACGGCGATCATATTGATGCATTGGCGGCGTTAGGTTTTGGCTATCTAGAAATCGGAACAGTCACACCACGGCCACAAATCGGCAATCCTAAGCCGCGTCTATTTCGATTGCCTGCCGCCCAAGCGATCATCAATCGCATGGGCTTTAATAATCAAGGTGTCGATCATCTGGTTAAAAATGTCGAAAAATGCCGTTATCAGGGCGTGTTAGGCATTAATATTGGTAAAAACTTTGATACACCGGTTGAGCAAGCCGCCGATGATTATTTGCTGTGCCTTGAGCGGGTCTATCCGCATGCGTCCTATGTGACCGTCAATATTTCCTCACCGAATACCCAAGGTCTGCGTGCATTGCAAACTGGCGATGCACTGAGTCAGTTGCTCGATAGCCTTAAAAACCGCCAAACACAACTGGCCGACCAGCATGGGCACTATGTGCCGTTGGTGCTGAAAGTTGCGCCTGATCTGGATGAAGAAGCGATTGTTTTTATCAGTGAGCAGCTGATGCAATTTGAGATTGATGGCTTGATCACCACCAATACTACCTTATCACGTCAAGGCGTCGAGAATTTGCCGTATGGTGATGAAGCAGGTGGCTTATCTGGTCAACCGGTATTCGAGTCTAGTACACGGATTTTAGAGCAGTTTTCGACCTGTCTACAAGGCCAAGTTCCGCTGATTGGCGTCGGTGGCATTACCCAAGGCGCTGATGCCGTCGCCAAAATTGATGCGGGGGCTGGCTTGGTGCAACTGTATAGTGGCTTGATTTATCAAGGGCCGCAGCTGATTCAGGATTGTGTGCAGGCATTAGCCGCCGCTGAGTCGGCATGAATGGGCTAGACCTGCTGATTATCCTCATGCTTGGGTTGTGTATTTGGCGCGGTTTTCAGTTGGGTTTAGTGCGTTCGGTGTTGAGTTTGGTCGGTTGGTTGGTCGGATTGTTCGTGGCTACGCAGTACGCCAAACCACTTGCGCCGTTGTTTGCCGAGTGGATTGAGACACCCGCCTTGCAGACCATCGCTGCTTTTTTACTGTTGATTCTCGCGGTATTTGTTGTGTTCCGCGTGTTAGGTCTGTTGTTGGTAAGTGTGTTGCAGGCATTGGCCTTGCGACCGCTAGAGCGTTTGGCCGGTGCTGCATTTGGGGCTGCCAAAGGTGGTCTGATTGTGCTGATTATGATCAGTGTGGTTGCGCCGTGGTTAAAGTCTGCCCACTGGTGGCAGCAATCGAATATAGTGCAGGAACTTATGCCGTATGCGCCGTTGGCGATGCAGGTGTCGAAACAATTGTCTGAGCAAGCGTGGCAGCGATTAGAGTCGTCACCGCAGTTGCCACGCCAGACGGATTGATGCCCTGTTTTTTGCTTTTTTTGTATTTACCCAGCCGTCCGCGAGGTTGTTATGTGTGGAATCGTTGGCATTGCCGGTCATTCTCCTGTTAATCAGATGCTGTACGATGCTTTAACCATGTTGCAGCATCGAGGGCAAGATGCCGCCGGTATTGTGACCTGCCAAGATGGACGTTTGTTTTTGCGTAAAGAAAACGGCATGGTGCGTGATGTGTTTCACACGCGCCATATGATGCGTTTAGTCGGCAATTTTGGCATCGGGCATGTACGTTATCCGACTGCCGGTAGCTCTAGTTCTGCTGAGGCTCAGCCGTTTTATGTCAATTCACCGTATGGGCTGACGTTGGCACACAACGGCAACTTGACCAACGCAGAAGATATTGCTTCTACCTTGTTTAAAACTGATTTACGCCATATGAATACCACCTCAGATTCTGAGGTGCTGCTCAACGTGTTGGCGCATGAGTTACAAGCGATTGGTCATGAAATACCGCATGAAGATGATGTATTTGCTGCCGTTGCTCACGTGCATCGGCGCTGTCGCGGTGCCTATGCCGTGGTGGTGATGATTACGGGTCATGGTTTGCTGGGCTTCCGTGATCCAAACGGTATTCGTCCACTGCTGTATGGCCAGCGGGTGACTGAGCAAGGCTTAACCGAGTATATGATTGCATCGGAATCGGTTGCTTTGACGTCGCTAGGTTTTCAAGTGGTGCGTGATGTGCGGCCAGGCGAAGCGATTTTTATCAATTCTAATGGTCAGTTATTCACCAAGATGTGTTCGAAAAACCCGAGCTATACGCCGTGTATTTTTGAATATGTGTACTTTGCACGGCCAGATTCCACCATGGATGGGATTTCGGTTTATAAGTCACGACTACGTATGGGCGAAAAACTGGCGCAAAAAATCGTGCGCGAATGGGGCGAAGATCATCAGATCGATGTGGTGATTCCGATTCCAGATACCAGTCGTACCGCTGCGTTAGAGTTGGCCAATCATCTCGGGGTCAAGTACCGCGAAGGCTTCATGAAAAATCGCTATATCGGGCGCACCTTTATCATGCCCGGTCAGCAGCAGCGTAAAAAATCGGTACGCCAGAAACTTAATCCAGTAGAGCTAGAGTTCAGGGGTAAAAACGTCCTGCTGGTGGATGACTCGATTGTGCGTGGTACGACCTGTCACGAAATCATTCAGATGGCACGGGAATCAGGTGCGCGGCAAGTGTTTTTTGCCTCGGCTGCACCACCCGTGAAGTTCCCGAATGTGTATGGCATTGATATGCCGGCCAAAAGCGAGCTGATTGCCTCGGGTCACACGGTGGAAGAGGTGCGGCAGATCATCGGCGCGGATCGCTTGATTTATCAGGATTTAAAAGATCTGATCGATGCAGCACGTGAAGGTAATCCAGAGATTGAGACGTTTGACTGTGCGGTATTCGATGGTAAATATGTGACGGGTGATATTGATGAGGCGTATTTATTGCGCTTAGAAAACCGCCGCAACGATCAAGCCAAGCAACAAAAGCCACAGAGTATTGAAGTGATTGGAGATACCTCGGTCGATATGACCGGTGTTAAGTCTGAGGCATAAGCGCTGGTTTGTGTGACGCATGATTAAAAAGGCAGCCTGATGGATTCAGGGCTGCCTTTTTTTGTGTTGGTTATTTTGTAGTGGTTGTCGTTGTCGCCGTAGCATCTGTTAATGCCTGCCCAACCACCACCGTCAGCAGCCGATCAGGTTGCACATATTGTTGCAATACGCGCTGTACATCCGCCGCGGTCACGGCGGCGATTTGGGCAGGATAATCTGCCAGATAGGTCACTGGTAAATCATAAAAGCCGATCATCGCCAAAAACGCATTGATATTCGAGTTGCTCGACAGCGAGAGTGGATAGCTATTTAGAATGCCTTGTTTGGCTTCTTCCACCGCATCAGCCGTCACGCCATTGGTGACAAAATCACGCAAGGTCTGCTTGGCAATCTCGATGCTGGCCGCCGCTTGGTCGCCTCGTGTCGAGTAGTTGATCATAAATGGCCCATTGCTGCGCATCTGTACAAAGCTGCTATACGCCCCATAGGTCAGGCCGCGTTTTTCGCGTAGCTCTTGGGTGAGTAGCGCGGTAAAGCCATCGCCGCCCAAGATATCATTGCCGACCGCCAGCGCGGCGAGATCAGCAGCAGGCATACTGCGCTTGACGCCGATCTGACCGATGATGATATGGCTTTGGCTGGCATTAAAGGGCACTTGTACCTGTCGTGCGGCACTCAGAGCAACAGGGTCTGGTAGTGTGGCGGCAGGTTCACCGAGCGGTAAGCTGCTACTGATGCGATCAGCCAGCTCAGCCGCTTGGGCACGCGTTAGATGACCCGTAATGGCAATCGTGGCATTCCTCGCGACCAAATAGCGCTGCCGAAACTGCTGTACTTGCGATACGGTTAGGTTTTTTAGGCTGGCCATGCTACCCGTGGAGGGTTCGGCGTAGGGGTGTGTGCCGTA
Organism: Moraxellaceae bacterium; assembly: GCA_037969155.1. Classification (GTDB taxonomy): domain Bacteria; phylum Pseudomonadota; class Gammaproteobacteria; order Pseudomonadales; family Moraxellaceae; genus JAYXXU01. Next base: position 3,475 of record JBBKWW010000211.1, on the reverse strand, counting down.
CAGTTCGCGCCAAAACCGAATGCTGGCCACTGCGCTGGGTGAGTCTTTACGTTGTTTTTGGCCTGTTTCGGCGCTTTGTAAAATCCGCGTCATACTACTGTCTGGAAACTGAGCATCGCGCAGTGCGTTCAGCCATTGCGTGACGGCAGGCTGTAGATAAGCCGGATCCGTCAGGCTGCGTAGTTCGATGGCAAACATATCACGATAGGCCGCAGCGCTATATTGTGCGCCGAGGGACTCAAAGCTTGCAGCAATTTGATCGGTGCTTTGTGTGCTGGTCGCCTCAAATAACAGTTGCGCAGTGAGTGAGGCCAAGCCGGATAGATTTTTACCTACCTCTGTACCAATCGCCTGATCACGCGCTGAGCCTGCATCAAAAGTCAGTCGAATATCCACCATCGGCAGTTCAGGTGCTGCCACAAATAATACCCGCGTGCCCTGTGCCGTCCGAAACGATTGCACATTTGGGGTGCGTAACACCTGCTGGGTTGGACTATTGAGGCTGCTGAGCCGACTCAGTGCTTGCAGCGGTTGGTTGCTGGGTTGTGCTGTGCTGTGACTTTCTTCGTTGATTTCGGCATGGCTGCTGCTGATGCCAGTGATGAGCAAGACCAAACTGAGCCAGAGGGTCGTGTAGCGTGGGTTCTGTTGACTGCGCATCATGGTTGCACCTCCGCATTTGGCTGTGTCACAGTCGATGTTGAGAGGGTTGCTGCGACGGTTGGAGTGGCTTGTGGTACGGCGTGTGGCGACAGATACATGCTGCTTCTATTCTCGGCGATCAGGTAGCGTTTGGCGGCGTCTTGTAGTTGGGCGACGCTGATTTGGCTGAGCTTTGCGGGTAGTTGTTCGAGTAGCCGATGATCAAGATCCGCGACTTCAAGTGAGCCAATCCACCGCGCCTGACTGCTTAAATCATCTTGGTGATAGATCATGTCAGCGATATAACCTGCTTTGACTCGTGCCAGTTCCGCATCGCTGATCGGATCGGTTTTGAGGTGTTCAATTTCAAGTAAAATAGCAGCTTGCGCTTGCTCAAGGCTATAGCCTTGCGCTGGAATGGCACTGATACTAAATAAACTACTGCCGCGTTCAAATGGATTATAACCACTGCTAACGGCGGTCAACACGCGTTGCTCGCGTACCAAACGCTGTTCCAGTCGTGCCGACAGTCCACCATCGAGTACCGCCGCCAACAACGCCAGTGTGTAAGCATCTTGCTGTGCTGTTTCAGGGGCGCTGCTGCTCAGACTCGGCACATTAAACGCCATCATCAGGCTAGCGACTTGAATCGGTAGACTGAGGTCGATATGCCGCTGTCCAAACTGTTGCCGCTCGCTGGTATCAACACGTGTGGGCACGGGCACTGCTGCAATCTGTGCAAAATAGCGCTTAACCTCGGCAATCGCTTGCACGGGTTGCACATCACCAACGATCACCACCACCGCATTATTCGGGTGATACCACGTCTGATACCATTTTTTTAGGGCATCGAGCGGCAGTTGTTGCAGACTGTCCATATGCCCGATCACTGGATAGCGGCTGGTGCTGGTCGGAAATGCCAGCATTTTGAATTTTTCATAGGCCAACGCTTGTGGGTTATCATCGGTACGCAGGCGGCGCTCTTCCATGATCACCCGCATCTCAGGGGTAAAGTCCTCGGCAGTCAAAATCAGATTTTTCATCCGATCTGCTTCGAGTTCGAGTGCCAATGCCAAGCGATTGGCCGGATACAGCTGGTAATAACCGGTAAAGTGATTGCTGGTAAAGGCATTCTGACTGCCGCCAAATTTCGACACGATTCTCGATAATTCGCCACTGGGCACTTTGGCCGTGCCTTTAAACATCATGTGTTCCAGCGCGTGCGATAAGCCGGTTTGAGCAATCGGCTCATCGACCGAACCGACCTTATACCAGATTTGGGTCATGACCACGGGGGCACGATGATCGGGGCGCACCACGATTTTGAGGCCATTCTCTAGCGTTTCGGTGACTGTTGCGGGCGCGGTTTGAGCATTGGGCTGCGTGGCTGTCTGTGCCTTGGCTTGCTTGATGGGTGTGGCTGCACAGGCCGTGAGGATCGGCATGCTGACGCATAAGCAGAGCAGCGCACGTGGTAAACGGCGTGGCAAAGGTGGGGTAAGCGAGTGGGTAAGCTGCTGAATCGAGACCGTCATGTTGGAATCATCAATATCCGTGATGGGCTAAGCCAAGTGCCAAGCCAGTAGGCCGTCAGCATAGCGTGAAATGTGGTGAGCGGACAGTGATGTCGCTATGCTGAATTTTAGTATTGTTGTTGCCAGAATGGCTTTTAATCGCAGCATGCCGCACTGTACATTGACATGATCATGCCTCCACAGCGCGAGGGTGAAAGCCTTTGATTGCGAAATGGCTGTGTTAAGATACGCGCCTTCATAAATTGATTTTTGCCGTAAAGGATCTCGCCGATGTCACAACAATCACAGGAAAATCGGTTTTGGATTGATTCAAGCGTTGGTGATGATGATGTCACGTTGCCCAGCTTGCCAGCGGTCGATGTCCCGATTATCGAAACCCCACGAGTACTGGCACAACACGCAGTCGAGGCTGTATCACCCGCAGAAGCAATCGAACCATCCACGCCTGAAGTGATGAACCCGCCAACTGATGAGCAGTTAAACGCGGTCAATTGGTTTGATCGGATGAAGCATGGTCTGACCAAGAGCAGTAAAAATCTGGCTGATGGCATGGTCAATATCCTGATCGGTGGCAAAGAAATCGACGATGAGTTGCTAGAAGACGTCGAGACTCAATTGTTGGTCGCGGATATCGGTGTCGAAGCCACCAAGATGATTATCGCCAATCTGACCGCACGTACTGAACGTAAAGAACTGATTTACTCGAATGCCTTGTATAAAGCCCTACAAGAAGAATTGGTGGCGTTGCTTGCACCTCGCGTTAAGCCGCTGGTGATCGATCCGAATAAACGCCCGTATGTGATCCTGATGGTTGGTGTCAATGGGGTCGGCAAAACCACTACCATCGGTAAGCTGGCCAAGCGTCTACAAGGCGAGGGCAAAAAAGTCATGCTGGCGGCGGGTGATACCTTTCGGGCGGCGGCGACTGAGCAGCTACAGGTGTGGGGTGAGCGCAATAACATCGCAGTGGTCGCACAGGGCAACGGCGCGGACAGTGCCTCGGTGATTTTTGATGCATTTGAGAGTGCGCGGGCGCGTGGCGTGGATGTGCTGATCGCGGATACCGCAGGTCGTTTGCACACCAAGAGCAACCTGATGGAAGAGCTGAAAAAAGTGAAGCGCGTCATGCAAAAAATCGACGGCACAGCGCCACATGAAATCATGTTAGTCGTGGATGCAGGTACGGGTCAAAATGCGATCAATCAGGTGGTGGAGTTTGATAACGCGGTCGGTTTGACTGGTTTGACGATTACCAAGCTGGATGGCACGGCCAAAGGCGGCGTGCTGTTTAATATCGC
>JBBKWW010000210.1:0-3755 GCA_037969155.1 Moraxellaceae bacterium | reverse complement strand
ACTAACAAGTTTTAGTCTGCTGTATAAGCGGCTGGTCGCGCATTGATTGAGTCATGCGCTGGCCACTTCTATGATGATAATAGGACAAAGATGATGTTCAAGATGAGCAAGATCTTTTTGGATGGATGCGCATGAAATACTCTCAGGGCTTTACACTGGTGGAACTACTGATTACGGTTTCGATCATTTCGATCCTCGCTGTAGTGGCCATCCCATCACTTCTACAGACTGTCGCTGATCAGCGTATGAAGTCTGCGGCTTATGATTTGAGCGCGACGTTTGCTGAGGCGCGTTATCAGGCTGCATTACAGCGAGTCACCATGAATGTGACCACATCAGGCACGGCAGCCACATGGAAGGCTGCCAGCAGCTCTAAAAAAGCAGATATTCATTGGCAGTTGATTCCAACGGGTAGTGTCACGCCACTGGTGCAGTCTGGTGTAGATCGGCGGGTTGAAATTGCCAGCAGTTTAGGTTCGATCTCAGCCTTGTTTTTACAAAGTGGCACGGTTGCAACTGCTGAAAATCCAAATATTGCGATTGCACAAGATGTGTTCTTCCGAGTCTGTGACAGTGCGGTGAATGGTGAAGAAGGTTATACCGTGGTCTTGGGACGTTTTGGCGGTAGTCGGGTTTATAAAGGTAAGTTTGGCACAGGGGTAGGAGCGCAGTTATGCACATAAGCATTCATCAATCCGCCCAACGAGGCATTGGCATGGTCGAGGTGCTGGTCGCACTGCTATTGCTAGCCGTCGGCGTGCTAGGGTTTTCAGCATTGCAGTCTTATGCAGTGTATTCGACCACAGAGAGCTTAAATCGCACGCAAGCCCTGACCGTGATGCGTGGGCTGGCCGAGCGAATTCGAGTCAACGGTACGACCGCAGCAGTTTTGACGAATTATAAAAACGCCATGGGTTCTGGTCAGCCCACTGCGCCTTCAGAGCGTTGTCGCAGTAGTGGTGGCTCAGCCACAGGTTGTACCTCAGTGCAGTTGGCCGCAGTGGATGTATACGATGCGCGTGCAGCCGCATGGAATAGTGGGATTCAACTGGGCATGACGGCGTGCCCAGGTACAGTCGGTATCGGTCAGCGCCAATGTCTCTTGGCCGCGTGGGATAAAACCACACCGACGATTGCAGCCGACACCGATGCTTGTATGACGCTAGACGGCACGTATCGTCGGCAAGCCAACTGTATCGTGATGGAGATTTACTAAATGAACCAATCACCCATACAAACTGAGTTGGCTCAGTCCATCGACATCCGACTGCACTCGCAACAGGGCTATACCCTGATTGAGCTGATGGTTGCCCTCGCACTAGGCTTGCTGATCAGTGCTGCCGCCATCCAACTGTTTATCACCAGCCAAACCACGTTTAGCTTACAGCAGGGCGGTGCGGATGTGCAGGACAGTAGTATTTTTGGCTTGGAGTTGATGTCACGTAATGTGCGGATGGCCAACTATGGTGGTGGTCGCCCCGTGATGAATGATTTTACCCCGATTGGTGGTTTGGTACTGACCTCAGATTCACCCAAAGAAACCGCACGCTTGGGTGCAGTGATCCCTGTCACCGTCAATCTTCAAAGCGTGAAACTGACGGGTGGTTTTGTCAAAGATAGCTTGCTGATGCGGGGGCAAGGCTTGGCGGTCAGCGCTACCGCTAACGAGTGGAATGGTGCCAGTAATGTGACTGTGGTTGGCAGTGGTGTTGCCCAAAGCGCGCAGCTAGTGATCCAGTATCGTGCGCCACAAAGGATGTTCGACTGTGAAGGGCGTACTGTATTGGGGCCTCGGATGTCGAATCAGGCGGGTGACACGCTCGGTGAAACGCGCGATGCGACGGGTAATTTAATGCCAGCCCGTATGATCGATGGTGATGTGGTCGTAGAGCGCTATTTTGTGCGTAAAGATGCTTCCACAGGTGTGGCGACCGGCGAAGATGCCGCGCGTGCCTTAGTTTTGGCCTGTGATGCAGGGCGTTATAGTGTCAATAATGCTAAGCAAATCGCCGATAATACGATTCCGTTGCAGGATTTCGGTGATGCTGGCCAAGTGTTGATGACCCGTGTTGATCACTTTGATCTGCGTTTAGGGGTCGAAGTTGTACCAGGTCAATTGCGCTATTACACCGTTAAAGACTATTTGGATATTAAGCCACCGGTTGTGGCTGGTGCAGGTGTGGCACGTCCGCGCTTGGTCTCATTACAAGTCGCGATTTTAGCGCGTGCACAAGGTAAGAGTGCGAACCAAGCCTTAGACCCGAACATGGCCTATCCGATGCTGGATCAGCAAGTGAAACTGACCGTTCCAGATAGTAGTACCGGTAATAAGTCAGGCTATGTTCGTAAGGTGTTTGGCACAACCATTGCGCTGCGTAATGGCCGAGGAGAGTAACATGAGCGTCCAACAGCAACGTGGTTCGGCTTTGATTTCAGTCATGATTATTTTACTGCTGACCACTGTACTCGGTGTGATTGCAGTGCGGCAGGGCTCGACCAACCTGAATCTCGCCATGAATGCCTCCGTGCAGTCATTGCTGGTGCAGTCGTCGGATGTCGGTTTTGACAAGCTAGAGTCATCTGATATGGCACAGTCGGCCACTGGTGCAGGCCCTCTAGGCTACTTACGCTTAGAAGGCAATGCAGGCAAGGAATACATTTTTTGCTACCGACCCACTGTCGATACGCCTCGGATCTACAATATTAATAAAGACACGATTCTGTTGCCCTCAGGCGGGTTTGAAGGTGGTGTGAATGGTTTTTGTGATATCGATAAAGCCACTGACTATTCCAGTGGTCGGCGAGTGGTGGTGTCCCAAATGGGTTTGGTACGGCCGCAAGACGCTGCAGTTGCTGAACCATTTCAGTATTACGAAAAAGGCACAGATAGCGAAACAGTGAAACGTCCTGATCAGCAACGCTATCGCGCGTATGTGACCTCGATTGCGCCAACACTGGCACGCAGCGCCAGTAAACCAGCGATCAACAAATGCTTTGAAAACCCAAATGATGATTCCACTGTGGCAGCAGGAGCCGCCACAAAATCCACTTCGGATTGTCTATTCGAGCTGGGCATTCCCTCTAACACACAAGTACAAGACTATGTGTTAGGTGGCTTGGTCGAAGTTAAGACACTCTAAATCAACCAATGGACTGCATGAGGATTACGCCATGAAAGCCAAGCGCTCTAAAGTTTTTAAACCCATCATGCTCAGCCTAGCGGTGTCTGGGTTGATGTATAGTGCCGTGCTGCCGCAAGCACGCGCCAGCGATTTAGATATTTATCGCCAAGCGGTGCTCGGTAAGGCGACCTTGGTCCTGATGCTAGATACCTCAGGCAGTATGGGTACAGGCTGGATCAATGAGGACTTTCCCGGTGCTTGCGGTACAGTGTATTCAGAAAATTCGAATGCCAGTCCCAACTATGTCAGACGTTACTGTCTGCAAGGTGGGGTTAAACGATACGACCGTATTTCTCGTCTACAAGATGCGCTCTTTCAACTGATGGATGATGTCTCAGTTAAAAATGCGACCGTGATGGGGTTAGGACAATTCTCCTCTCAAAGTGCTGCAAATGGGCAGAGTCTTTCTGCGGATGGGCGTTCTGGTAAGATTATGGTGCCTGCTCGTGCGTTAGATGCCACACAACGCCAAGCCATTAAAAATGCAGTGGCAAGCTTGGTTGCCTCAGGTGGTACGCCGACAGCACACGCGTATGCCGAAGCGGCTGCGTATATGATGGGGACTAATACGGG
>JBBKWW010000209.1:0-10813 GCA_037969155.1 Moraxellaceae bacterium | reverse complement strand
CTTGCTCTAGGCCAAGCTGAATATAGTGGTCGATTTGCTGTAAGAGTGGACTTTGCCAATAGCTTTTTTCGACCCGATAACTGTGTAGCAAAATAATCCGCTCTGCACCCAGCGTCACGGCATCCATGATCAATCGGCGTAATACTTTAGGGCGCGGTAACGCAATAATCAGCGTCAGTGGCAGCTTCGCTGGTGAAGACTCAGTCAGCACCACATCGTGCAAAACTATCGTTTTTTCAGTGATCGCGGCAATTTGTGCCGTACCTTTCTGGCCATCACGCACGCCGACTTTGATTGAGTCGCCGACCGCAAGTTTCAGATGCTCATGAATATGCTTGAGCTGGCGCGAATCAGTTAAAACGGCCTGCGCCTGTATGATTTGATCGGCGGACAATAATAATAAGTTCATGTGGTTCTCGATGCTGCTGATGGATCAAGCAAACCATCCAACAAAGTCAATTGCCGCGCCAGCGCCCCTTGATTGGCCTGTAACAGCGCCCGCCCTGCTGCACCGACTGCTTTAGCCTGCACAGGCTGAGCACACCACTGCTCCAAAATAGCATACACGCCACTGACATCACCCACTTGTATCAAGCCACCCGCATCGACCAGACTGTGTACGATCTGCGCAAAATTAAAAGTATGTGACCCCATCACCACAGGCACAGCCAATTGCGCAGGCTCTAGCGGATTATGGCCACCGGTCGCCGCCAGTGATCCCCCGACAAACGCCATATCGGCCAGCGCGTACCACATCCATAACTCACCCATACTATCGGCCAAATACACCGCAGTATCCGCCGTGATCGCTTGGCCAGCCGAACGCCGCGCCAATGGCCAGCCTTTTTCCACAATCAGCTCCGCCACTCGGTTAAACCGTTCAGGATGACGCGGCACGATGATCAGACAAGTCTGCGGATGACGCTGATGTAATGCGTTAAAAATATTTAAAATTTGGTTTTCTTCGGAGTCGTGGGTACTGGCTGCCACAATCACCTGACGCTGATTAAGCTGCCATGCATGACGCAATTGTGCGGCCTGTTGCAGTACCTGTATGGGCGGTTGTAAATCGAACTTTAGACTGCCCGTCACGATGGTGTTTTGAGCCACTGCACCTAACACGATAAACCGCTCTGCGGTGGCCTGATCTTGCGCGGCGATCATCGACAACTGCTGCAACATCGGACGGGTCAAACCAGCAAATTTGGCGTAGCCTTTGGCGGATTTTTCGGAGAGTCGCGCATTTAATAAAATGGTTGGAATGTTGCGCTGGGCAGCGAGATAGATCAGATTCGGCCATAGCTCAGTTTCGATCAGACCAATCATTTTAGGCTGATACTGATCAAAAAATTGCGTCATCAAGCCTACGGTATCGACCGGCAAAAATACCGATTCGACCCGATCGGCGAAGAGTTGCCGCACGCGCGCCTGTCCAGTACGGGTGGTATTGGTGACCAGTACCGCTTGGCCTTGATCGAGTAAATGCTGAATGATCGGCTGTGCGGCGTTGGTTTCACCGACCGACACCGCATGAATCCACACCACACCCGTCTGCATTGCAGGCGCAAAACCACCAAAACGCTGGCTGACTTCCGCCTGATAATCGGGCTGATGGCGTGAGCGTTGCCAGACGCGCAGCCGATATAGCGGCAAGATCAAGGCCAGCAGTAGATTGTACCAAAAAGGCGGCATATACAGCGCTCAGACGACTGAATGACTCCGATCATACTGAAAACCACCGTAAACAGCACCGCCAATCCTGACGATGCTGAGTTTTTACGCTATTAAGCCGTCATAGAGTCGGATAATCGGTATAACCGACTGCGCTATTGCCATAGAAGGTTTTTGGATTTGGCGTATTCAGTGCGGCGTTTTGGGCGAAGCGTGCTGGTAAATCTGGATTGGCGATAAACTTCACGCCAAATGCCACCGCATCGGCATAACCAGACCCAACGGCGGCCTCCGCTTGCGCTTGATCGAATTTTTCATTGGCGATATACACGCCGCTGAATTTAGCTTTGATTAAGCCCGCCAGACTATCCGGCGCTTGATGCTCACGAGTACAGATAAATGCAATCTGGCGCTGACCAAGCTGTTCTGCAACATAACCGAAGGTTTCAGCCGCGTTGGCATCCCCCATATCATGCGCATCACCGCGTGGTGCGAGATGCATACCGACTCGATCTGCACCCCAGACCTCAATGCACGCGTCAGCGACTTCGAGTAACAAACGCGCCCGATTCTCTAAGCTAGCGCCGTATTGATCCGTCCGTTGATTGGTGCTGCTTTGCAAAAACTCATCCAGCAAATAACCGTTCGCACCGTGAACCTCTACCCCATCAAAACCGGCTTTTTTGGCATTCTCTGCGCCGAGACGATAGGCAGCAACGATGTCAGCAATTTCTGCGGTTTCTAAGGCGCGTGGCATGTCATAGGCTTTTTCAGGGCGCACCAGACTGACATGACCCGCCGGCTGAATCGCGCTCGGCGCGACCGGCTGCGCACCATCCAAATAGATCGGATCAGAAATCCGCCCCACATGCCACAATTGCAACACGATACGGCCACCCGCTTGATGCACTGCATCGGTGATCAACTGCCAACCTTCGACCTGTGCATCTGACCAAATGCCCGGCGTGTCTGGATAACCGACCCCCATCGGGGTGACTGAGGTCGCTTCGCTGATGATCAAGCCTGCACTGGCACGCTGTGCATAATATTCCGCCATCAATGCGTTTGGCACACGGCCTGCGCTGGCACGGCAACGGGTCAGCGGCGCCATGATGATACGGTTCGGCAGCGTCCATGCACCGACTTGTAGGGGATTGAATAAATTCGACATAACAGCTCCTAGCACGCAAAGTATTGCTTTGCATGGACATGATCAAACCACAGAAAAATCTTATAAATCGAGTTGCAACTGCGCCACAAATGCCGCAATCGTCACGTCATTACGCTGAAAAAAGCACCACTGACCGACTTTACGACAGGTGATCAATTCGGCCTTTTGCAAAATCGCCAAGTGATTGGAAATGGTGGATTGTGACAGTCCCGCACGCTGGTCGATTTGACCGGCACACACGCCCAAACTATGCGGCAGCTCTTGCGTCGGAAAGTACTGCTCTGGCGATTTTAGCCACAGCAAAATCTCACGGCGCAGCGGATTGGACAGAGCCTTTAAAATCACTTCGACGTTCATCGTCAGCCTCGCGTGTTGACCAGATCAGCATAGTGGATCAGAGTTGGCTTTTATATAGTTTTTTACAAAACTATATATCTATTTTTTTCGATATAAAAATCGCAGTATATTCAGCGCATAAAAAACGCCAGCCTATGCTGACGTTTTTAACTTTAAAACAGTTAATTACAGCCCCATCTTTAAGCTGGCTTCAATGAATTTATCCAGATCACCGTCCAGCACTGCACCGGTATTCGAAGTCTCGACGCTGGTACGCAGGTCTTTAATCCGTGAGTCATCCAGCACATAGGAGCGAATCTGACTGCCCCAACCGATGTCTGACTTGGTGGCCTCTAACGCCTGTTGTGCATCGCTACGCTTTTGCATTTCGAGCTCATATAGCTTGGCGCGTAGCATTTTCCATGCGAAGTCACGGTTTTTATGTTGGCTCCGTTCGTTTTGGCAAGCCACCACGGTATTGGTCGGCACGTGGGTCAGCCGCACCGCAGAATCGGTCTTGTTAATGTGCTGCCCACCCGCACCCGAGGCGCGATAGGTATCGGTACGCACATCGGCGGGATTAATATCGATGTCGATATTGTCATCCACTTCGGGCGACACAAACACCGCGCTAAATGAGGTGTGCCGACGATTGCCGCTGTCAAATGGCGACTTACGCACCAAGCGATGCACGCCCGTTTCAGTGCGTAGCCAACCATAAGCGTACTCGCCTTCGACCCGAATCGTCGCGCCTTTAATGCCCGCCACTTCGCCGTCAGAGATTTCCATGATTTCGGCTTTAAAACCATGCCGCTCAATCCAGCGCAGATACATGCGCAGCAGCATGGATGCCCAGTCTTGTGCTTCTGTGCCGCCAGAACCTGACTGAATATCAACAAAACAATGATTGGGATCCATCGGATTGGAAAACATGCGACGGAATTCGAGGTTACCCACATCGGCTTCAGCAGCATCTAGCTCAGTGGTGACTTCTTCCAGCAAGCTTTCTTCGTCTGCTTCAACCGCCAAATCCAGCATCGCTTGCGCGTCGTCAAGCTGTTCGGTCAGTTTGTCCAGCACGCCGACACTGTTTTCGAGCTCGCCTTTTTCTTTGGCCATAGTTTGCGCACGGGCTTGATCGTTCCAAATATTCGGATCTTCTAACTCACGCAAGACTTCTTCTAAACGTTCTTTTTTCAGATCGTAGTTAAAGATACCCCCGAAGCGTTTCGCCACGCTGACGCAGGTCTTTTAACCGGTTGACGTATGGGTTAATTTCCACGATATGCACTCAACAGTTAGGCTAAAAAGGCGGCGATTTTAGCATAAATTCGCCGCTGCTTGCAGCATCACGACAACAAAACCGACAAGGCAAGGCCTGACCCTTTACAGCGGTATCGTGGTTTGATTTTAAGCAAACACGCTCACAGTCTGCCAACTAATCGCCATCTAATGGCATAACCGTCCGCATCACAGCAGATCCGTGACGTACAAGTCATCCGCACGGCAGCACATGCACTTAAACGACCTACCGATCACGCGCCGCCGCCGCAAGTAGTGATTTAGTCACCCTATAAGTGATAGGAAACGCTAGCAGTAACCCCAATAACACCGCCACGATAACCCCCGTGGCATCGTCATAGCCAGTGACCAATGCGACCACCATCAGCAAGCCCACCATCACAGTCGACACAATGGAATAGAGCACAGCTGCTAATCGCCAGTTCATGCCAAAACCCCCGCTAAAAATAGTTTAATTCATTCATTCAGGTATACACTCTATTTTATATTTTTGAAAGCATTATATTTTTCACTAAAAATCATTATCAAAACTCATACCACGATCATTTAATTCAGACCAATTCACTCGGGTTTAATAATACGCTATTCATCACATAACACCAAACAAGACGATCAGAATTAAATAATAAATCTCACCTGCCCATGCTCATGGCAGGCACGCCTGTAACATCTGCGCCAGCTCCAAGCGTGGCTGAGCCTCCATCCAATCGAACAATTGCTCATAGACCGCACGGTTCTTGCGTGCCCACGCAATCGCAGCCTTCAACTCCCGTGGATGCTGACACACGGGTATTGGCAAACCCGACAAGGCAATCAAGCCCTCGATTTTATGAGTGTTGCCACGTAACACGACAAATGATGTGCGCGCCCGACATGCCGCATACATCGCGTGATGCCGTCCAGTCACCAATAGGCTCGCTGTTTTAAGGCTATTCACCAATACTGACCATTGCCAGTCTCTTAAATCAATGTAGTGATATTTATTGAAGACACCACCATTAATTTTGACGAACTGCTCAAATTCAGCTGAATAAAAATCAGTCACTAGAGTGGTTTTTTTAAAATCTTCGGTTGCGGCATTCACATCAACAGCCGCCCAATAAGAGCAATCTAAATGCACCTGAGCAGCGATTTGGCAGGTTTGCCACAAATCTTGCTGACTTAACGGCTCGCGCATACAGATCTGCGTCACCTGCTGCATCAAGGCTTGATCTTGAGCGCCATTGTCCTGCCACACCGTATTAACCAAAAAAACCGGACGACCACTGATCACTGCGTGTGTCATCTCGCGAATTTTTTTCTGATGATTGATGGCTTGGTGATGCATAGAACCTTCACCATTCACCACCAGCACGTCGTAGTCGGCATGCTCAACCTCGACGCCGACTGCTTTAATTTGACGGCGTAAATAGTCAACCACAGCACTACAACCACAATGATACGCTGAGTGATCTCCGACCAAGCGCACCAATCGTGGTGGCTTAGGCAGCGTGATTGGCACGTGGGTTTGTGCGGCAAACAGTTGTGCCTCAGCCCGCCAATCATGACGCAATGACGGCACAGATTGTTCAAAATAATGCGATGAAATCGCCTGCTCACCAATCTGATCGACAAATGCAAAACCGTAATAATCTGCGGGCGCTGTGGCAGGTCTGAGCTGTGACAAAATCCATGTCACCGATAATCCCGCACTGGGTGAGCGACCAATGCGACGAATCAACGCATGATGCACGGCCGCTGGATAGCAGCACACCTGATGTCCCTGCGCCTGTAACTCCAACACCAACTGCCAACGCCGAAACCGATGTAGAAAGCCCATATATGACAGCACGATGATCTTATTTGGATAGGCTGCATCGAGCTGTAAATTCGGCTCAGAACCTGCTGAGCGCACCTGTACATCCACCTTGCTGCCATAATCGACATCAAAGGGGGCGTCTAGTGAAAATGCATTAAATCGAATCACCACCTCGTGTGCGTCAATGTGGGTGCCTTTGGCTAAGCCCAACTCACAAGCAGAATTACCCACCACCGCAACCGACTGGGCTGGATTGGCCAGATCTGCCCAAAAACGTGCTGTCTGTTGCTGCACCTGTGTATAAGCCTGTAACACCTGAAGCGCTGGTTGTAATGCGTCATCCGTGACATTGGCGGATGCGAGCTGTGCCTGATGTTGCAGTAACCATGCCGCCGCAGGCTGTTGGTCAGCCAGTGTCAGTAAATCGGGATAACGTTGCCCTAGTACCGCTAAGTCAGTATAAGACTGTAAAAAAAATAGTACGTGGGCATAGCCTGACAGCATACGCACACTTGGTTTTTTTACCTGCTCAATCAGCGTCTGGTACGCTTCGGCAATCTCAGTCGAAGGCAGATCCCAGCACAGCAAAAGATCCAGCGCAACACTAAGCAATACATCATCACCCTGTCGCTGCTGCACGATCTGGGTCGATAACGCGATGACTTCCGGCCGAAATAGTGCGTAACGCGATGCCGTTCGTAATAACACACTGAGCAAATGTAAGGTTTTCGCATCAACCGATACTGCTGCTTCAGCCAACAATGGGTGTAACCGCTGTACCTGACACAAAAAATCCACCACCGGCAGTGATTCAGAACTTTCTTCCAGTTGATCGACTAAACGCGTGGCAATTCCCAGAAACCAGCGATGAGCCACTAGATCAGCCTGCTTTTGGTCACTCAAGCGAAAGATGCGCAAGGCATCCAGTGGACGCTCAAGCTGCAATAACACTCGCATCCAATTTAAATAGCCCAGCGCAGTCAATCGCTTCTGATGATGACCCAGCGCCGAATAGATCGCTGACTGCTCAAAGGCAGCTGTCGCTTGCTCGGTTTTTTTTTGCTTTAAAAACATAGCTGCCAAGTGCGACCATACGACTGCACTGGGTTTGTGTTGCAAAATCCGTTGATAAATGGCCTCAGCCTGACCCCACTCATGCAATCGGACATGTACACGCGCCGCACCCAGCAATGCGGCCTCATCCTCTGGTTGCTGCGCTAAGAGCTGCGTATAGAACTGCTGCGCCAACGCATACTGTTTCGATTGCTCAGCGTGCTGTGCGTCCAACAGTGCTTTTTGTTTTAATCCAGTCATCAATCGGGCCAAACCTGTCTAACATTGCTCACAGTCTAAGTCAGTCCCGTACTCAGCACCAAGCCCAATCAGGTTAAGCGCAGTTCAATCCACACGCACTACTCATGTAGAACCGCATACACCGCGCGTGCGGTCACGATCCCGATGCCCTTCACGCCCGCAATCTCATGCTCGGATGCACTCAGTAAAGCCTGCATCCCACCAAAATGCGCCAACAACTCACGCCGGCGTTTTTCGCCGAGATTCGGAATCAGCTCCAACACTGAACCCGCGCGGCGTTTATCGCGTTTGGCACGGTGCTTGGTAATCGCAAACCGATGCGCCTCATCTCGAATCTGCTGAATCAGGTGTAACGCTTTATCATCACTGGCTAAATTTAGCGTTCGGCCATCGGTAAAATGTAGCGTTTCTAAGCCTGCTTTGCGGCCTTCGCCTTTGGACACCCCCAGCATCAGCGGGGTCAAATTCAGTTCAGCCATCACCGCCATCGCACTACTGAGTTGGCCTTTGCCGCCATCAATCAACAGCACATCCGGCAGCGGCTGCTTGCTATAGCGGCGCTGCAACACTTGCCGCATCGCCGCATAATCATCACCACCGGTAATATCCGTAATCGCATACTGCCGATAATCTCGCTTGCGCATCCCACCTTGATCAAATACCACACAAGCGGCAATCGGTGCCTCGCCCATGGTATGACTGACATCGAAGCACTCAATTCGATCCACCGCCTGACCCAAAATCTGTTGCAACACGTGATAGCGGTGCTTGATCTCAAGATGATTGGCGAGTTTAGCTTTGAGAGCACCTTCGGCATTGAGCACCGCCAGTTGTAGCCACTCGGCACGAGTTTCACGGACGCGGGTTTTAATCTGCATTTTTTGCCCAAACTGCTCGATTAACGCGGCTTGTAGCGCAGCTTGATCCGGTAATTCGACATTCACAATCAGCTCTTCGGGCAGATCATCGGCAAACTGAAAGTAAAACGAGGCCATAAACTCAGACAACACCGCACCGGCACTTTCAGACATGGGTAAATCGGGAAAAAAACTCTTACCGCCCAACAAACGCCCACCGCGCACCGTCATCACCTGAACACACACCACCCCCGCTTGCTGGGCAATCGCCACAATATCCGCCTCACCACGTGCCGTATACACCGCCTGCTGTGCCTGAATGTCGCGCAGCATGCTGAGCTGATCGCGATACAATGCCGCCTGCTCAAATGCCAATTGCTCAGAGGCTTGCGTCATCATGCCAATCAATTTTTGGTCGAGTTCACGGGTTTCACCCTTTAAAAACTTCATACTATTTTCGACGTCTTTGGCATAATCCTCTGGCGACACCAAACCGACACACGGCGCACGACAGCGTTTAATCTGATACTCCAAGCAAGGGCGCGTGCGCTGGGCAAAAAACCGATTATCGCACTGGCGTAACATGAACATTTTTTGCAACAGCAGCAGTGTGTCTTTGGCACTGGTTGCGCTGGGATATGGACCAAACACTTTACCCGTCTGATGGTTACGCTTACCCCGCCCAACGCCAAGTCGTGGATAGGGCTGGTCGGCTGATAAGTACACGTATAAGTAGGATTTATCATCACGCATCAGGATGTTATATGGCGGCTTATGTTGTTTAATCAGATTTTGTTCCAGCAATAGCGCTTCGGTTTCACTACGAGTGACGATGCTCTCAATATGCTGAATTCGCGCCACTAAGGCACGGGTTTTAGGATGCTCGATGGTTTTGGCAAAATAACTGGATACGCGATTTTTTAGGTTTTTGGCTTTACCGATATATAATACCTCACCGTCAACGCTGAGCATCCGATACACGCCCGGTTGATTTGGCAACGTCGCCACAAGGGCTTTAAGATGCGATTGGATCACGTCGGCAGCGCTACTGACCGGCAGCATCGGGATTAAATCAGTCATTTGGGCAATATCTGGCTCATTAGCGGACGACTTTTCGGTGAAGCACTTGCATTGCATGGCAATCAAACGCATGATTCTCAGCAATGATATCAGCGGCCTGTGCGTGTTTTGACACGCAGTGTGATGCTGAACCACCTGATTTTTGCTTCGTCTTTAACACCACGGAAGGATACCCATGTCAAACACGCAAACACCAGAAGACATTCGTCAATACATGAATAAAATGCTGGCCAAAATGCAAGAAATCGGCGGCTCAGATTTATTTATTTCGGTCGATTTTCCACCGAGTATTAAATATCAAGGCAGTATGAAGCCGATGAGTCAGCAACGTCTGACCGAAGAGATGACCAAACGCTTGGCCTATAGTCTGATGAACGAACGGCAAACCAAAGAGTTTGAAGACAATTTTGAGTGTAACTTTGCGATTTCGTTGCCAAATGTCTGTCGTTTTCGAGTCAATGTGTTTATGCAACAACTGCAAGTCGGCATGGTGATTCGAACCATTGCAGCCGAAATCCCCAATTTTGACCAACTCAAATTGCCCGAAGTGCTTAAAGAAGTCATGATGACCAAGCGTGGGCTGGTCTTGGTGGTTGGTGCGACTGGCTCAGGCAAATCCACCACCCTCGCCGCGATGATCGATCATCGTAACGAACATTCAGCAGGTCATATCATCACGGTCGAAGATCCCGTCGAATATGTGCATAAAAACAAAAATAGCCTGATTACCCATCGAGAAGTCGGGGTCGATACCCACTCATGGCATAACGCACTGAAAAACACCTTGCGCCAAGCGCCTGATGTGATTCTGATCGGTGAGATTCGTGACACGGAAACCATGGAGCACGCGATTGCCTTTGCTGAAACAGGGCACTTGTGTCTTGGCACCTTGCACGCCAATAACTCAAACCAAGCGATTGATCGGATTATTAACTTTTTCCCCGAAGAGCGCCGCAATCAATTGCTGATGGATCTCTCATCGAACTTACGCTCGATTATCTCGCAGCGATTGGTGCGTACCACCGATGGCAAAGGCCGCCGTGCCGCGATTGAGATTTTACTCAATACCCCGATCATCGCGGAAAACATCCTGAAGGGTAACTTCCACGTGCTAAAAGAGATGATGACCAAGTCGCGTGAACTCGGCATGCAGACCTTTGACCAAGCCCTGTTTGATCTGTACGACAATGGTCAGATTGGCTACGAAGAAGCGATTCGTAACTCCGACTCTGCTAACGAACTGCGACTACAGATTAAGCTGAAAAGTAAGCGCGGTGAACAGAG
>JBBKWW010000208.1:0-14013 GCA_037969155.1 Moraxellaceae bacterium | reverse complement strand
CAACCCAGCAGCCCTGCTGGTGTATGGACTATCCACCACTACTGAGCCCAAGCAACGGTACGGATTGCCGCTGCCCAGCCTGTCTGACCATCGCCATCGGCCAGCAGATTACGCAACAGATCGACAACCACGCCGTTCACATGTTTGCGCCTGTCCAAGCCTTAGCCTATCAAAACTTGCCTCTGATCGAAGGGTTGGATTATCAGATTGATGCGGCTGGACGTTGGATACTGTCACGCTGGTACTTACTCAAGCGTGGCGAATGCTGTGGTAACGCCTGTCGCAACTGTCCCTATGGGCATGTGGCGGTCGAATAAGCCGTGATTTCATCCATCAATGTACTCGAAACAGTCAAAAAAACGTCTTAAAGCTGTCATCTTGGTCTTTTAATATCTATTTAAATGATCAGAGAGAGAGTCAGATAATGAACGCCAAAGTATCTCGTTCACCCATCAAATTTCCATTTCAGTTTAAAGCACGCCCACTGCCTCAGTCGGGCTCGGCTGACCAATCACAACTGGTGTGCCAGATCGCACAAGACCCACAAACCATCACCGATGTGCAACGTTTTCGTGCCAAAGTATTTGGTGAAGCCTATCAAACCGAATTTGCAGATGGGATCGACCATGACCCGTTTGATCAGTACAGTATTCATGTGTTGGTGCGGGATGTGCAAACCAACCAAATCGTGGCCTGTACCCGAGTGATTACCCCTGCGGCGAAGCAAGCGCTGGGCCGCTATTATTCTGAATCCGAATTTGAGTTAGACGCATATCTAAAAGATAAAAAACAGATTTATGAAATTGGCCGTACCTGTGTGGATCTAGAGTATCGCGGCGGTAAAGTGCTGGCGGTACTGTGGATGGGCATGTTGCCGCTGATCTTTACGCAGCTCAAAGCCAAGTATTTAATTGGCACGGTCAGCGTTAATCTCAGTGCCAGTCCACAAAAAATGATGGCGACTGAGGGCTATATACAGGCCAAAGCCAAGACTAAAAAACTTAAAAGTCGCTCGCCATTTTGTTTGGATGAGTATTTAAACGTACAAGATGCACTGTTCAGCGATGTCTGGCTGAATGAGCCAACGGCCAAGCAGTCGAAAAAACAAGCCAAAACTCAAAGCGTATCGAAAGCCTACGATAAGAAACAAGTACCTTCACTGATTAAAAAATATCGACGGATTGGTGCGGTGTTTTCTAAGCAGGGTTATTTTGATCGAGAGTTTAACTGTGTCGATTATTTTGTGTCGATAGAGGTCAATAAAAGCCTGATGTTAAAACTGAGCATGGTGTGTAAGCTGATTGAGCTGAATCATGTTAAAAACCGCCTGAAAAAAGCGGCTTAAAATAGTAGTGAATGAGACCAGTGATATCGGTCATCCGTAGAGTTTTTGGATTGAATGGCCACAAATTCTTGACAAAAAATAGCCAGTGGTCTTTGATGGGGTCACCAAACACAGTACAAACCATTAACCTGAACAACTGGAGTCAATTTATGGAATGGTATCTCAAAGTGGTGCGTGATAACTACGCCAATTTTAATGGTCGGGCGCGTCGTCAAGAATATTGGATGTTTAGCTTGTTTCATGTTATTGCGATCATCGTGCTGGCCGCTGTTGATGGCATGGTATTTGGTCAAATGATTTTGACTGGACTGTATTTGCTGGCGACGCTTATCCCGAGTCTTGCGGTGACGATTCGGCGTTTCCATGATCAGGACAAGAGCGGCTGGTTTGTCCTATTGGGTCTGATTCCTGCGATTGGTAGTATTATTTTATTGGTGTTCATGTGTCTTGAGGGTACTCGCGCCAGTAATAGTTTTGGGGCTGATCCTAAGCAACTGGTCTAAATGATTGGTATTTAGACTATAAAAAAGCGCGAATCAATCGCGCTTTTTTGTGGTTGTTATTGCGTGAATGCTTTATGCAAAGTATTCAGCAGGGAAATCCATCAGTTGCACAGCACCCGCATCGACGGCGGCAGCACGTGCATCTAACTCTGGCAATAGGCGAGTCACAAAGAAACGTGCCAGCAAGGTCTTGTCGGTGTAGAACTGACCGTCTTTGCCAGCGGCTGCTTCAAGCATCAGCGCGTACATGTAGGCATAGCTCATCAGACCAAACGCATGCAGATAGTCCACACAAGCGGCGTTGACTTCATCCGCATTGGTTTTGCTACGTTCAATCACAGCTTGGGTCAGTGCTTCAATCCGATCGACTGCTTTTAACAGTGCATCTTTTAAGAAGTCATTGGCGCTTTGCATTCCAGCCGCAAACTCACGAATTTCAGCGAAGTAAGTCGCTGCATATGCGCCGCCGTTGCGTACGATTTTGCGACCCATCAAGTCCAGTGCTTGAATGCCGTTAGTGCCTTCGTAGATTTGTGCAATCCGCACATCGCGCACATATTGTTCCATGCCCCATTCGCGGATATAGCCATGTCCACCGAACACTTGCTGTGCATCAACACAGGCATCGAGTGCGCGATCAGTCAGGAAGGCTTTAGCCACTGGGGTCAGAAGTGCCACACGGTCGGCTGCGATTTTTTGCTGCGCACCACTGCTGTATTTAGACAGATCAAGCTGGCGTGCCACATACATGGCAAAGCAACGACCCGCTTCGTTATGGGCACGCACATTTAGCAACATACGGCGTATGTCAGGATGATGCAGGATCGGGTCAGCAGTTTTGTCAGTTGCTTTGATCCCCGTTGCACTGCGGCCTTGGGTACGGTCAGCAGCATAAGCGGCGGCGTTTTGGTAGGCGATTTCGGATGCGCCCATGCCTTGTAGGCCCATTGATAGACGCTCATAGTTCATCATCACGAACATGGCCGCCAAGCCTTCATTTTCTTTACCGACCAAATAACCCGTGGCGCTGTCGAAGTTCATCACACAGGTGGCTGAGGCTTTAATGCCCATTTTGTGTTCGATACTGCCGACGTTAACAGGGTTACGCGCACCCAGCGAGCCGTCTGCATTTGGCATAAATTTAGGCACGATAAACAGCGAAATCCCTTTTGAGCCTTCTGGCGCGTTCGGGGTTTTGGCCAATACCAAGTGAATGATGTTATCGGTCAGGTCGTGTTCACCACCCGTGATAAAGATCTTGGTGCCGCTGATTGCATAGCTGCCGTCGTCATTCGGGATGGCTTTGGTTTTGATAATCCCCAGATCGGTGCCTGCATGTGGCTCAGTCAGACACATCGTGCCAGACCACTCACCTGAGTAAATCCGCGCCAAATAAGTCTGCTTTTGTTCTTCGGATGCATAGCCGACCAATGCCAACGCCGCACCGACTGATAGTAGTGGATACAGGGTAAATGACGGATTGACCGCAAAAATCATCTCTTCGGCCAGCATGGTGACCATCTTGGGCATGCCTTGGCCGCCCCAGTCTTCTGACGCGCCTAAGCCAACCCAGCCGCCTTGTGCGTATTGATCAAAGGCTTCTTTAAAGCCTGCGGGTGTGGTGACCACATTGCCGCTAATTTGTGCGCCTTCTTCATCACCCGTACGGTTCAATGGTAACAGTACGTTTTGGCTAAATTTGGCCATTTCTTCCAATACGGCATCCACGGTTGCCATATCAATATGCGCTAAGTCAGGGATGGACTGCCAAAACTGGTCAGCTTGAAAGACATCACTGAGGATAAAACGCATGTCTTGTAGGGGAGCATTATAAATAGCCATGATTCACCTTAAATGGAGCTGGACAAAAAGCCGCAAGCGGCAGTCAAAAAAATCAATGCCATACATGATAGCAATTATGAGGGGCTTGGCAGGCGATTCGCAATCTTCGAAAACCGCGTGCCAAATCAGTCAGCCGACAGGGTAGACGAGTCCACCCTGTGGTGCGGCACAAACCGAGTTTGTGCCTGATCAGATCCGTCTATAACAGGAATTAGAATGCAAAGTGCTCTGCATCTAGTGCCATCAATGACTCAAGGCCAGTGTCAATACGCGCCACATGACTCTTGGTGCGCGGCAACAGTTTTTGGAAATAAAACTGTGCAGTTTTGATTTTAGCATTGTAGAAGTCTTGCTCAGTGGTATCGCCCGCCAATGCGTCTTGTGACACTTTGACCATACGCGCCCACAGATAAGCCAGCGTGATATAACCAGAGAAGTACATGTAGTCGACCGCAGCCGCACCGATTTCTTCTGGGTTTTGCATGGCTTTCGCGCCGATGCGCATGGTCACATCACCCCATTCTTTGTTCAGTTCGGCCAAAGGCTTCGTGAACTCAGCCAGTGCTGCGTTGTCTTTGTTCTCTTCACAGAATTTATGAATGATCTTGGTGAAGTTACGCAACATCGCGCCTTTGGTTTGCAGAACTTTACGGCCGAGCAAGTCGAGGGCTTGAATTTCGGTCGTGCCTTCGTATAGACAAGCAATCCGTGTATCACGCACGATTTGTTCCATGCCCCACTCAGCGATAAAGCCGTGACCACCGTACACTTGTATACCGTGATTGGCAGACTCTAACCCTGTTTCGGTCAAGAATGCTTTAGCGATTGGCGTGAGCAACGATAGCATGTCGTCAGCAGATTTTTTGGCATCTGCATCTTCACTGGCTTCAACAGTATCGGCAAAGAAAGACAAGAAGTAGACCAGTGCACGACCACCTTCGGCAAAGGCTTTTTGGGTCAGTAGCATGTTGCGCACGGCAGGATGCACGATGATTGGGTCGGCTTCTTTTTCTGGGTTTTTAGCACCAGACAGTGAGCGCATAGCCATACGGTCTTTGGCATAGCCCAAAGAACCTTGGAATGCACCTTCCGCAGCGGCCAGACCTTGTACGGCTGTACCGATCCGTGCCACGTTCATGAAAGTGAACATGCAGTTTAGGCCACGGTTTTCAGGTCCAATCAGGAAGCCTTTGGCGGCATCAAAGTTGATGACACAAGTCGCGTTACCATGAATGCCCATTTTGTGTTCAATCGAACCACACACCACAGGGTTACGTTCGCCGATAGAGCCGTCCGCATTCACATTGAATTTCGGTACGATAAACAGCGAAATACCCTTAGTGCCTTTTGGGGCACCCGGTAGGCGTGCGAGGACGATATGCACGATATTATCAGCCATGTCGTGCTCACCAGCAGAGATGAAAATCTTCTGACCGGTGATTGAGTAGCTGCCGTCTGCATTGGGTTCGGCTTTCGTGCGAATCGTCCCAAGGTCAGAACCTGCGTGCGCTTCAGTCAGACACATGGTGCCTGTCCATTCGCCAGTCACCAGCTTAGACAGATACTGCTGTTTTTGCTCATCTGAACCATGATGCTCGACGGTACGGGTGGCACCATGTGACAAGCCAGGGTACATGCCCCATGACCAGTTGGCAGTGCCCATCATTTCACTCATGATGATGCCGATGGAGCCAGGTAGACCTTGGCCGCCATGGACTTCAGGCACGGCCAGTGATGGGTAGCCGAGTTCGACGTATTTTTTGTAGGCTTCTTTAAAGCCTGTTGGTGTGGTCACACTGCCATCCGCATGGCGGGTACAGCCTTCTTGGTCACCTGATTGGTTAATCGGTGACAGTTCGTTTTCACAAAAATCTGCACCAGCAGCAATAATGCCGTCGATTAACTCGCGGTTGGTGCCTGCATAGGCTGGGATAGCGTCGTAGTGCTGTTCGGCATTCAACAGCTCATGCATCACGAATTGAAGATCACGTACGGGGGCTTTATATTGAGACATCTTAAAGTTCCTCTAAACCGGCCATGCCGGAGGTTGGCTCATATCAAGAGAATGTCGATCCAGTCACCTAAAACACCGACTGACGCATCGGTGGCAAGTGTGAAAGATTGATCTTTACACGACTAGCGCATCAGGTGACTGTCAAGTCACATTATAACGGTTAGGTGGTGATCGTACCAGACTGTGTCAACTGGAGGTTGACTGTACAGTCTGATTTTTTTGATCACCGCCAAAGCCAAAGCATCATGCCTCGCCTGAGCGATAAGATTGCTTGTCCAATACAAAGACTAGACTGTCGTGTCATGGCATCGCATACTACAAAGCCTGTTCGCTTAGACTGAGCAGTCACATTGCGTGTTAGCTAGAACAACTGACCTCGACCAACGGTTGATCAGCATCGGGTGGCTGGCGGTCGCTGGGAGTCTCACGTTCGGGTTGCTGCTCAAAAGGCGTTGCCAATAGCCAAAACAGTCGATCCACCTCGCTAAAATCACCCACCTCAGCGCGTTCGATGGCCGTTTGTGCCATGTGATTACGCAAAATATAACAGGGATTTGCTTGCTGCATGGCCTGACGGCGGCTATCGCTGTCGCCTGACTGATTGATTAAGGCTTGGTAACGCCGCGCAAACTGATCGAACGCCGCCACATCGATACAGTCATCACGCAGTGTTTGCCAGTCCTCCGCCAATCGTCTAAAGCTATTGGTGTAGTCAAGTTTTTCAGTCTTGAGGATCTCTAAAAACTGCATGCCCAGCTCAAATACCCCATCTTGTTCAGCGGATAGTCCCAGCTTGGCCGCTAAGCCCGTGCGGTAATACTGTAAAAACAACGGTTCAAACTCAGCCAACACGGTTTGTAGATCGGCTTTATCTAGATCCAGCCGTAGCAGTTGTCCGAGCCATACCCACAGATTCCAGTGCGCGATACTGGGTTGATTTTGGTAGGTGTAGCGGCCTTGTTGGTCGGAGTGGTTATTGATCCAATCGGGTACAAAGCGCTCTAAAAATCCATACGGCCCAAAATCCAGCGTGCTGCCGGTAATCGATAAATTATCAGTATTCATCACCCCATGCGCAAAACCGACCAGTTGCCAATCCGCGATCATTTGCGCGGTGCGTTCAATCACCGCCGCTGCAAAGGCCAAATATGGTGATTCGGCGTTTTTGCATTCAGGATAGTAGTTTTCAATGACATGATCCGTAAACGGCTTCAGTACGTCTGGCGCAAAGCGGTTGATCCATTCAAAATGTCCGAGTCGAATATGGCTATCTGCCACCCGCAGCAAGGCCGCCCCACGTTCTAGGGTTTCACGTTGTACGGGTGTAGCAGAGGTGACAAAGCCCAGTGCATTTGAGGCACGAATCCCCAAGCAATTCAATGCATGACCCGCCAGATATTCCCGAATGGTGGAGCGCAACACAGCCCGACCATCGCCCATGCGAGAGTAGGGGGTGAGCCCTGCGCCTTTTAAGTGTAAGTCGGTCAGTTTGCCGCGTTGATCACGTACTTGAGCCAACAGCAAGCCGCGTCCATCACCGAGTTGGCCTGCCCACTGCCCAAACTGATGTCCTGCATAGGTCATTGCCAGTGGTTCAAAGCCTACGGGCAGTTGCACACCCGCGAGAATTTCGACCCAATCCCAATCCACTGGCCATGCCAGTTGTTCAGCCACCAACGGGTTAAAATGACCAGCACGAGGTTTTTTAAGTGGATCAGGTTGTTGTCGGTGGTACAAACGTGGATCAAGGCGGGCATAGCGGTTATCAAGCTGCATGGTCAAACTCAAAAAAACTGGCAAACATCCAGCAACTCTAAACGTCAGCCAAAAAAATGACCAGACATATTGTCTGGTCATGGTGGTTACGATCACCGCAGTGGGTTACGCCGCGCGAGGAGACTGCACCGCTTGCTGAAGACGCTGCATCAGAATTTCCATCTGTTGAGCATGCGCTTTCATCTTTTGCTCAACCTGCTGGAATTGATGCTTCATGCGCTCATCGACTTCATGCAGGCGTTGTGAAAATTCAGCTTTTTTCAGCTCAATTTCCTGTTCTTTCAGCGTTGCCCACTCATTGAGGGTTTGGGTGAAAGCGTCATACTCTTGGCCGATTCGCTGCTTTACCGCCAGCAAATCATCATGGATATTATGACCATAAATAGCAAGATGTTGTTCGGCGCGTTTAAATTTCATCGCCACTTCAGCTTTCTTGATGGTGAAGTCTGGAATGCGCTTGAGGTTGGATGTTAGGCCAACTTTTGACAATCCTAGAATCAGCCATTTGGTGGGATCAAACTGCCACCACTTGACACCATTGCGATAGTCGTATTGGAAGATGTGGTGAAAGTTATGATAGCCCTCACCCCAAGTGACCAATGCCAACCAGAAATTATCGCGAGCGCTGTTTTCATCGGTGTAAGGCTGGTTACCCCACATGTGTGCCAGTGAGTTGATGAAAAAGGTGAAATGATGGCTGATGACTAAGCGTAGTAGCCCAGCCAGTAGCACCACACCCCAGAGATCACCCACTAACAGGCCGACCGCCACTGGAAAGCCAATGTTGGTTAGAATCAGGAGCTTGCCATAGTGATTGTGTTGAAACATCACCATTGGATCTTTCAACAGATCGGGGGAGTTTTTGTAATTTTGTTCGCCTTCATTCGCGTAGTTTTCGTATTGACGCAGCATCCAGCCCATATGCGAATACCAAAAACCGCGCGTGGCAGAATACGGATCGAGATCGATATGATCGACATGCCGATGATGGGTGCGATGTCCCGAACACCAAATCAAAATGCTGTTTTGGGTGGCAAAAGTACCGCCAAGCATCAGCATAAAGCGTACGGGCCAACTGGCGCTATATGTACGATGTGACCACAGGCGATGGTAGCCTGCGGTAATGCCGAGGCCACTCCAAGCTAAGAATAGGCCAAAAGTGACCCATGCCGCAGTCGAAAAGTCATAATTGAAGGCATACCAAGGCAACACCGTCAAACAGCCAAGCGTGGTTGCCGTAAACAAAATCATCGCAGGCCAGTTGATCGGCGGACGAGATGCAGGGGGGTTCATGTATGAACAGACTCCGTCAGTACGAAGATAGTGAGGAAAACAGGTATCAATGTACAGGTCTGGCAATACAGTCTCATGACTGTGCACACAAGCAGGTACAATACCTTAAGACCCATGCTAACACGAGTATACAGTTGTACTCTAGTCGGACAGGATGAATTGATTCAATCCCTCTGCGTTTTTTTGGTTTTTGTGACTGGATTTTAGGCTATGTCAATCAATATATTGAATTTATCTGGATTGCACTTTCGACAGGTGGTCAGGAATTGTCTGACGATTTGTCTGTTATTTGCGGTGATTTTGTTGGCTGCTTGCCAGTCAACGCCACCATCCACCGCGCAGGCAAGCGGCACGCGTATTGTGCCGCATCCTGAGCGACCGATTCAGACCACTGTACCGATTCAACAGTTAACACCATTACAAGAGACCACGTGGCAGATTATCGAGATCAAAGGCCGCGTGGCCAGTATTCATGTAGAGCGTGCGTGGCTACAGCTTTCCAATCAAACCAATCGACTACAAGGCTCAACTGGCTGTAATCCGTTGTGGGGTGATTATACTCTGGCGGCGAATAATGCGATTAAATTACGTGGTTACAATGGCCAACGTAATTGTGTGGGGGCATTGGTGCAAGAGGCGAATCTACTCGATGCCTTTGACCAGACGGTCTCATATCGCTTGGATGCTGCGGGCTTAGTGCTGATTGATTCGAATCAAAATATCCTGTTGCGGGCGACCGCCACGCCGTCCAAGCGCTAGACATGCCCAATCTGAGCCGCCAGCATTTGGCTGGGAATATCGGTAATCAGACCCTCTGCACCCCAGTCCTGTAGTTGCCTTGCACGGTCGAGATCATTCACTGTCCAAACACTACAGGCCAGATGTTGTGTCTGTAGGGCGTTGAGTAATTCGGCCGAACATAAGCTATCTTTGATACCCACCCGCTGACAACCCAACTGCTGTGCCATCTCAGTGATGCCATGAATCGGCAGCGGTATTTCGATCAATAGACCCCGTTTTTGCTCAGGTGCTTGTTCTTGAGCCGCTTGTAATATCTTGAGATCAAATGACGTGATGCTGGCGGCTGGCCAAGCATTTAGCAGCGGCCGTAAATGCTGAATCAATCGACTGGCTTGCTCGGCAGATTGCACCGCTTTGATCTCAATTTCAATATGGCTAAAACCGTGCAGTTCAGACAAGACTTGCGGCAAACTGGCCAGCGGTTCAGCATCCTTCCAATCGGGCCAGCCCTGACGTTGGTCAATATGTAGCAAATCATTTGGAGTTAAGTCATATACAGAGGTAGCTTGTCCACTGGTACGCAACAGATCAGCATCATGGATCACCACCAACGTACCGTCGTGCAATTGCCGCACATCGAACTCCACTGCACGCAGGCCAAGCTGTGCCAAATACGCAAAGCCCCCGAGGGTGTTTTCGGGCGCTTCTCGGCGTGCGCCGCGATGGCCGATCAGTTGCATGATCGATTTACTCCTGTTGATCCTGTCTGACCCACAATACTTCTGAGCCACCATGTTCACGCGCAATACGACGCGACGCGACAAACAGCCAGTCCGACAGCCGATTTAGATAGTGCAGCGCCAACGGTGACACATCACTGTCCCGTTGCGCCAGCGTGGTGACATGGCGTTCGGCACGGCGGCAGATGGTACGTGCCATGTGTGCATGGGTGGTGGCGAGATTACCAGCGGGCAGGATAAAGTTTTTCAGCATCGGCAAGACTTCATTCATCTGGTCGATTTGCTGCTCAAGTCGTTCGACGCATTGTGGCTGTAAGATGCGATAGTTGGGAATACACAGCTCGCCACCCAGATCAAACAGCTCGTGCTGAATACGGCTCAGTGCAGTGTCTAGCACGTGTGGTGTGTCCAAGCCATGATTCAGCTGCGCGCGCAGTAGGCCAATCGCGCTATTGGTTTCGTCCACCGTACCATAGGCTTCAACCCGTAGATCGTCTTTGCTGACCCGCTGGCCATCACCGAGTCCAGTCGTACCATCGTCGCCGGTGCGGGTATAAATTTTGCTGAGGCGGTGTCCCATCGTCTGTGTCTGCAAATAATAAAGATGGCTTGATCTTGGCAGGTTGGGCGGTTTTTGCAAGGGGGCAGCGGCTGATCAAAAAACGCCTTAGCTCAGCTTAAATGCCTCAATTGCCAATACCCGTGAGGCTTTCAGATCAACCATCGGTGCGCAGTAGCCTTTCACTTTAGCCGTCACGCTGAGGTCATGGATTTGTTTAGCCGTCAGATGGCCTAGCTCAGGCAACCACTGTTTAATAAATACGGCATCAGGATCGTGAGTTTTACCCTGAGTGCTGGGATTCATCACCCGAAAGTAAGGTGCGGCGTCGTTGCCGGTTGAGGCCGACCATTGCCAGCCGCCATTGTTAGAGGCGAGATCACAGTCGATCAAGTTCTGACTAAAATAACGCTCCCCCCAACGCCAGTCGATCAGCAGATTTTTGGTCAAAAACATCGCCACCACCATCCGTAGGCGGTTGTGCATAAAGCCCGTCGCATTCAGGCAGCGCATCGCCGCATCGACCAGCGGAATGCCGCTTTGCCCCTGACACCAGCGCTTAAACGCCACCTGATCATATGACCATGCCACACGCCGATCAGTCGCCATATCAAACGCTTGTCCACGTGATACCCGAGGGAAACCAATCAGCATATGCCGATAAAAGTCGCGCCAGCATAACTCGCTGATCCACGTCTGTATCCCGTCATTGGCTGGAGCCTTGCGTGCCGCCACATAACACTGTCGATTACTCAGCAGGCCAAGCGCGAGATAGGGCGATAGCTGGCTGGTATATTCGGGTTTATCGGGTCGATTGCGTAAGGTCGTGTATTGGCTGACCCGCCATTGCATAAATGCCTGTAAACGTCGCTGCGCGTCGGCTTCGCTGGCGGGCCATGCGGCGTGTTGCTCAGGGCTGATCGGTGCAAACCCATCGAGTTGACTGGGGATTTGGTCGCTGCAATTCGTGTGTATCGCCACTGGCTGAGGACAGGGCAGCTCTTGTGGCGGTGCTTGCTCAAGTTGTGTTAGCCAGTTATTTTTAAAAGGAGTAAACACTTTATAAAACTCACCAGACTGATTCAGTACGGTTTTCGGCGGCAGTAGGCATTGATCATGCAGGCGTTGCATGCTGATCTGTTGCGCGTCCAACGCCAGCTTACAGGCGCGGTCGCGCAGCCGTTCGTTCCACTCGTATTCTTGGTTACAATAGACTTGGCCGATCTGATGCTGCTGACAAAACGCAGTCAGGGCTGTCGGAATATCGGCGAACAACGGCACCTGTAACAGCTTGAGCGGGATATTCAGGATCGCCAAATCCTGCTGTAAACTCGCCAGACTGCGCAGTAATACATCCACTTGGCACGCCGAACGATGCTGTTGTTGCCATTGCAGTGGGCTAAAAATATACAGCGCAAGCACGGCATCGCCGCTTTGGCAGGCGGCATGTAGCGCGGGTTGATCGTGTACGCGCAGATCATTACGAAACCAAACCAGATTCATCAGTGCGGTGTCCTGTATAAAAAAGCCTGAGTGGTGTCATAAAATATTTGTAAAATCAAAGCATATCTAGCAGAATTTGCCAAGCGAACAGGGTTGGCACAATATTCTATCCATGTGTGATGTCTGTAATTTTTAGGCTAAAAAGCGTGGCTTGTCTGCTGTCTGTGTGCCTGTTGTATCATCATTTGGCATACAATATGGCTTGTCTTTTTGCAGGATTTCGCCGCATGATGCCTGTCCGCGCTAAAATCTGTGGCCTGACCCGCGTTGCCGATGTCCAAGCGGCCGTCGCGGCGGGAGTCGATGCGATTGGTTTGGTGTTTTATCCGCCGAGTCCGCGTGCTGTGACAGCCAGTCAAGCCGCTGAATTGGTCAAACAGATGAGCCCGTTTGTGCAAGCGGTCGGTTTATTTGTCAATGCAAGCTTAGCTGACATTCAGCAGGTGTTGGCGCAAGTGCCACTAGATCTGTTACAGCTGCATGGTGATGAAACACCAGAGCAGTGTCAAAAAATTGGTCAAAGTACTGGTCGACGTTGGATTAAAGCCATACAAATGCGGCCTGATCTGGACGTATTGGTAGAGATTGAAGCCTTTGCGGTGGTGGGTGCGAGTGGTATTTTACTCGATGCGTGGCACCCTGATCTCAAAGGTGGCACGGGTCATGCGTTTGATTGGGCGCGTTGGCCGCGGACGGATGTGCCCTTGATTTTGGCGGGTGGCTTGACCGCCACAAATGTCAGTACAGCGATTGCGCAGACTCAGCCATATGCGGTCGATATCAGTGGCGGCGTAGAGCGCATAGATCCGCTGAGTGGCAAACCGCAAAAAGGCGTGAAAGATTCGGCATTAATGCAACAGTTTATGGTAGGAGTACAGCATGACAGTCTTAGATGATGGTATGAAGAATGGCGTAGTGGATTTTGCCGATGTGGATTTTTCAGCCTATCCTGATGCACGTGGGCACTTTGGCGTGCATGGTGGTCGATTTGTGTCAGAAACCCTGATGGGCGCACTTGAAGACCTCGAAGAACTGTATGGTCGGATGAAAAATGATCCTGAGTTTTTGCGGGCGTTTGATTATGATATGGCGCATTTTGTCGGTCGTCCGAGTCCGCTATACCACGCTGAACGCTGGTCAAAAGTTCTCGGTGGCGCACAGATTTATCTCAAGCGTGAAGACCTGAATCATACCGGCGCACACAAGGTAAACAATACGATTGGTCAGGCACTGCTGGCCAAGCTGTCGGGTAAAACGCGGATTATCGCTGAAACTGGCGCAGGTCAGCACGGGGTGGCGACCGCGACTATTGCGGCGCGTTTGGGCATGGAGTGCGTGGTGTATATGGGTGAAGACGATGTCAAACGTCAATCGCTCAATGTCTACCGTATGAAATTGCTGGGTGCAACGGTGATGCCGGTCACTAGCGGTTCACGCACACTGAAAGACGCGATGAACGAAGCGATGCGCGATTGGGTCACCAATGTCGATAATACCTATTACATCATCGGTACAGTAGCAGGGCCACATCCATATCCAATGTTAGTGCGTGATTTTCAGTCGATTATTGGCCGTGAAGCCCGTCAGCAACATCTGGACATGACCGGAAAATTACCCGATGCGTTGGTGGCTTGTGTTGGTGGTGGTAGTAACGCCATTGGGCTGTTTTGGCCGTTCCTGAATGACAAAGCCGTCAA
>JBBKWW010000207.1:0-22473 GCA_037969155.1 Moraxellaceae bacterium | reverse complement strand
TCGCCGCGATAGCCATTCGAGGGAAACGTAAAACTCGCGCCGTTGATTTCCAGATAGCGTAAATAGGTACTGGTGGCCAGAATATCCATCTGCCGACCGGCGTCATTGACGTAGTATTCGCGCTCGACCTGATAGCCGGTCGCTTCTAATAAACGCGCCACGGTCATCCCGTAGGCTGCGCCGCGACCATGCCCGACATGCAAGGAGCTGGTCGGATTGGCCGAGACAAATTCGACTTGTACCCGCTTGCCTGCATGGGTGTTGTTTTCGCCAAACTGATCCGCTTGGGCGGCGATCTGATCGAGTACTGCAAAGCGTTGGTCAGCATTTAAAAAGAAATTAATAAAACCTGCGCCCGCAATCTCAACCTTGGCAATCTCAGTCGATTCAGGTAGCGCCGCGAGGATTTTTTCGGCGAGTTCACGCGGTTTTAAGCCAGCAGGCTTTGCGCCAAGCATCGCGACGTTACTGGCAAAATCCCCATGACTGCGGTCTTTGGTGCGGTTTAACACGCTGCGGTCTTGCCAATCAGCGGGCAAAATTCCTTGTTGTTGCAGTGAGTCAATCGCGGTGGCAAGTGCAGTCTGGATCGCAGTGTTCATAACGGGCAAATCGGCTGGTCAATAAAGCCGAACAATATAGCAAATTTCGGCTTTGGCGTGCGAACAACCTGTAGGACGGGGTGGCCACTAGCATGCTAAACCACGGCTATGGACTGATTTTTTTCCAACCAAACACCAGCAAAAAACACAACGCCATCCCCAACACAATTGCAGGCCCAGTCGACACATTCAGCCACACACTGCCCCACAGTCCCACAGCCAGCCCCAACTGCGCCAAAGCAAAGGCGCAAAGCAGCATTTGCTTCGGTGATTGTGCCAATAAACGCGCGGTCAAGGCTGGAATCACCAACAACGCCCCCATCAGCAGACTACCGACTGCTTTTAACGCCAGCACCGTAAACAACGCCAATAACAACATAAACAGTAAGCGTTGCCGACTCGGACTCACCCCACTCGAAGCCGCCAAATCCGCATCAACGGCAACCAGCAATTGATCCCGCCAACAATAGCCCAATATCAGCAGCCCCAAGGCGGTCACCAACACCAACAGGGGTAAATCAGCCCACTGCAACGCCAACAAATCCCCAAACAAGTACACCAATAACTCAGGCCGTACCGCAGGTAAGGCATTAATCAGCAGTAAGCCTGAACACAACAAAGACGATGCACACAGTGCCAGCAAGGCATCCATCGGCAAACGCCGATCATGCAACACCCACAACAATCCGACCAATAACAACGAAGTAATCGACACACCGACCCAATACGGCAAGGCCAACAACGCCGATAAGCCGACCCCAAGCAGCGTGCCATGCGCCAAGGTATCTGCAAAAAAAGCCATCCGCCGCCATAGCATCAGGCAGCCCAACGGCGCGGTGAGACAGACCAACACCGCCCCCGCCAACCACGCAGGCGCAAGTAAACTCAACCACTCCAACATGGATTTATATCCGCCCAACAAAAACAGTATGTGACGTACAGGGATAGTGTGCTTGGAACTGTTTGAGCCATGGATGGCGAGTCTTCCAAGCACAAAGGCTTTTGCTTACTTTTGGCCTGTCAAAAGTGAGGCCAGCCGCAGGCGGTGCACTGCATTTTAAAGTATTGCTGTATGATTTATCGCACATAGGTCTTGGCTTGTTTGAATTGATCGACCACAGTTGCGACTTGCGCAACTGCGGACAAACTCTGTTCATCTGCTGCATGCAAATCAGTATGCTGACAGTGATCATGATGATGCTCATACCAGACTCGCCCCGTCCCAAATAACGCCTGATACTCTGGCGCACGTTGCACCTGTTCGGGTGTCCCACTACAACAAATATGCTGATTTAAACACAGCACTCGCTGCGTGCCTTGCATCACCCATTGCAGGTCATGCGATACCATCAGTACCGCACAGCCGTGTCGCTGTGGTAGCTCGCGCACATACTGATATAATTCAGTTTCTGACTGCAAATCTAGGCCTTGCATCGGCTCATCCAACACCAATAACTCTGGCTGCTGTAACAATGCCCGTGCCAGTAATACTCGTTGCCGCTCACCACCGGATAATTGCTGTAGCGCTGTATCCAGCAAGCCAGAGACACCAACCTCAACAATGACTTGTTCGAGTTGTGCGGGACGAGGACGAGCCAGCGCAAATAAATCCTTTACTCGCATCGGCAAACTCGGTGACAAATGCACCCGCTGTGGCACATAGCCCATGCGTAGACCTGAGCGCACCTGCCGCCTGCCCTGATGCGGTGCTTGCAAACCAAGTACCACTTTGACCAGACTGGACTTACCCGCGCCATTCGGACCAATCAAACTGACGATTTCAGCAGGCTGAATCGAAAAATCCACTGCATTTAAAATTTTTTTACCTGAAAAAATCAGACTGACCTGCTCCAGACTCACCAAGCCCTTACTCATGCTGACAATCCTGACACAGCCCGCTGAGCTCAATCAGGCTTTGTTGTACCCGAAACTGCTGCTGCGCCGTCAGTGCTTGCAGTGGCGATGCCAATGACCCAAGTGGTAGCTCATCAGTACGCTGGCACTGGGTACAGATCAGGAAGACCGACTGATGTCGGTGTGCTGGATAACAGCACGATAAATATGCATTAATCGATGCCAAGCGATGAATAAAGCCTTGTTCCATCAAAAAATCTAAACTGCGATATACCGTTGGTGGCGCAGCTGGACGGCCATCACGCCCCAACTGTGCCAATAAATCATAGGCACCAACCGGCTTTTTGGCGGACAAGACTAACTCTAATACTTCACGGCGTAACGGGGTCAGCCGTACGCCTTGCTGGCGGCATTGTTGCTCAACCTGCGCAACATATTCAGCAATCTGGCTGGACACATGCTCATGTGGCGCCACAGCAGGTTCTGACATCACAGCGATACTCCATTTAACATGTAATAGTGTAACATATCGTCCAGATGCCCCACAGATCGGGCGGAACAGCAAGCGGGATAAATCATGCAGTTATGGATCAGGCACATTTGGGTCGGCTTATGCCTGATCATCATGACGACATCTGTGACACAGGCTCGTCTCTTGGTCATCAGTACCCAGCCGCTTTATCTGATCGCGCAAGCAGTCACGGCAGGCATTGAGCAGCCCAAGCTGCTGATTCCAGCGCATCAAGATGGCCATCATCTTCAGATCAGACCTGAAGATCGGCGTATCGTGCAGCATGCTGATTTTATGTTGTGGATTGGCGCTGAGTATGAAGCGGCACTGAGCAGTCTATTGACCAAGCAACCGAATGCCATTGCATTGACCTCACTGCCATCGATTCATCGCCTACCACTACGCGATTTGGATGCACAACCACGCCCAAACACCTTAGACCCACACCTCTGGCTATCGCCATATAACGCGATTTTTACGGCGCATTTGATTGCCAATATTCGCGCCAAACAATATCCACAGGACGCAGCAAAATATCATAAAAATGCAGCGAATTTTACCGAAAAAATGCAGCACGCCTTGCCAAAACTCCCACGCACAGCCCAACCTTACTGGGCCTATCATGATGCCTATCAATATCTTGAAAAAAGCGTCGGCATACAACTGATTGCAGCACTGACACCAGATCCTG
This sequence comes from Moraxellaceae bacterium, assembly GCA_037969155.1. Classification (GTDB taxonomy): domain Bacteria; phylum Pseudomonadota; class Gammaproteobacteria; order Pseudomonadales; family Moraxellaceae; genus JAYXXU01. The sequence goes on along the minus strand of JBBKWW010000207.1, from coordinate 18,815 downwards.
AGCTGCCACCCACGGCACGCCGCCTGCAACAATTAAGGCAACACCGACCCAATGCGACGCCATGTATCTTTATTGAAGCCCATGCACCACAAGCCTTCATGCAACGCTTAATGCCCGTCAAATCAGTTGTCATTGATGAAACCATGCGTGATGCCGTAGATTTTGTCAGTGGCTGGCAACAGTTGCGGACACAGATGCAGCAATGCATGGATAGCGAGGCCTAAACCGACCGCTTGTCTGACAATCTGATGCAAAAAGCATCTCTTTCCCTGACAAAACCTTGCAACTTACTGGCTCAGTCCATATAATGACCGCGCCCAAAACCGCCAAATGAAGACAATCTTCAGGCTAGCACATGGACTAAAACCGCCGATGAGTCAGCCATCACCACTGGTGGATCGCCGTCTGGCAAAGCAACTGAGTCTTGCACAATTCATCGTCATTCCGATGGTTGCGCTGGTGGCTAGCCTGCTGTTTGACCAGACTATCGCCAAAAGCACTGTTTTAGGTGCGCTGATTGGCTGGCTTGGTAGTGTCTATTTTGCTTGGCAGGCATTTCGACAGTCGGGTGCAAATGCCTCACGGTCGATTTTAGGTGGTTTTTATCGAGGCATGATCGGCAAATTTGTGATTGTCGTCATGGGTTTTAGCCTTGTCTTTGCGATGGTACGTCCATTGTCGGCAGGTGGTGTACTGACTGGCTTTGCGTTGATTCAACTGATGGCGTGGGTTTACCCGCTATGGATCAATCGGCAAGTGTAGTCGAGAGGTTGTGGTTGGAATAACCACGACTGGCAAAAGTTTTTTGGACACATTTTTTGGACAAAGTCGCGTGAGATGTGCAGCCCAATTGGCGACATTCACTGTCTTGTCTTGATTCGGTTTTTACATTAATCAGGTGTGAGCTATGGCTGAGCAGAGCGTTGTCTCCTCATCGGAATACATCAAGCACCATTTGACCAACATGACCTATGGTCATCATCCTGAGCTTGGCTGGAAACTGGCAGAAACTGCCGAAGAAGCCAAGTCGATGGGATTTAGCGCATTTCATGTCGATTCGCTAGTATGGTCGATTGGTCTAGGGATCTTGTTTTGCTTTGTGTTCTGGTCGGTTGCCCGCCGTGCGACCACCGGTGTACCTGGTAAGCTGCAAAGCGCAGTTGAGATGATTATTGAGTTTGTCGATACCAGCGTACGAGATACCTATCATGGCACCTCGAAACTGATTGCACCGTTGGCATTGACCATTTTTGTCTGGATTTTCCTGATGAATTTAATGGACTTAATCCCCGTAGATTGGGTGCCGGTGATCGCTGCTAAAATCGGTGAGTCAGTATTTGGCATGGATCCACATCATGTTTACATGAAAATCGTGCCGACCACTGATCCAAACATCACATTGGGCATGTCGCTATCCGTATTTGCCTTGATTATTTTCTACAGCATTAAAGAAAAAGGCCTTGGTGGATTTGTGGGAGAGCTTGCGCTCAACCCATTTAACCCGTCGAACCCAATCGCCAAAGTCTTGTTGATTCCGATTAACTTGGTGCTTGAACTCACCACGTTCCTTGCACGTCCAGTGTCTTTAGCACTGCGACTATTCGGTAACATGTATGCCGGTGAGTTGATTTTTATCCTCCTTGCGCTGCTACCGTTCTATCTGCAATGGATGCTGTCGGTGCCTTGGGCGATCTTCCATATTCTGGTGATTACCCTACAAGCCTTTATCTTTATGATGCTGACCATCGTCTACATGTCGATGGCGAGCGAAAAACACTGAGAATGTGTGTGCCCAAGCAACCTCGGTTGATTGGGCATGTTCTACTGTTTACTAACCCAGTTTTTGTTTTAAACCCAACCTCTTGAGGTAAAATTTCATGGAAAATTTGATCGGTCTAACCGCTATCGCCGCTGCCCTTCTGATCGCCTTCGGTGCGCTGGGTACTGCTATTGGTTTTGGTCTGCTCGGTGGCCGCTTCCTCGAAGCCGTTGCACGTCAGCCTGAGCTTGCCCCTCAGTTGCAAACTCGTATGTTCCTCGTTGCAGGTCTACTTGACGCCGTACCAATGATTGGTGTAGGTATTGGTCTATTCTTCATTTTCGCCAACCCGTTCATTGAGGCTGCCCGTCCGTTTATCGGTCAATAAGTCTTACTGGATCAACTGAGGGAATGCGATGAATATCAACCTCACGCTGATCGGCCAAGCCATTGCGTTCGCGATTTTTGTCGCGTTCTGCATGAAGTATGTTTGGCCGCCGCTCATCGGTGCAATCAGTGATCGTCAGCGCAAAATTGCTGATGGCCTGAATGCTGCTGAAAAGGCACGTGCTGATCTTGCCTCTGCGCAAGATCAAGTTCAAGTGGAACTTGCTGCTGTTAAAGCGCAAGCAGCGCAATTGATTGAGCAAGCCAATCGTCGTGCAGCACAAGTCGTCGAAGACGCGCGTGCGCAAGCGGACATCGAAGGCGAGCGTATCCGCCAACAAGCCCGTGAAGCGATTGATCAGGAAATTAACCAAGCCCGTGAAAGCTTACGTGCCCAAGTTGCTGCTTTGGCAGTCGCTGGTGCTGAGAAGATTTTACAGGCTCAGGTTGATCAAACCGCCCATGCTGCCATGCTGAATAAGCTGGCACAAGAACTGTAAGCGAGGCATATCATGGCTGAACTTGCAACACTGGCGCGTCCGTATGCTAAGGCGGCTTTTGATTATGCTGTCGCAGAGAGCAACCCAGCAGCTTGGGACAATGCGTTAAATACTGTCCTCAGTGTGATGCCAGATCCTGCTTTTGCAGCGTATCTGAATCGTCCTATACTGACAGCTCAGCAAAAAGTTGAAGCAATTCTTGCAGCAACCGCCGGAAAATTTAGTACAGCGTTCCGCAACTTTCTGGCATTGCTCGCAGAAAACGACCGTTTAGAACTGATTCAGGCAATTGTTACCGAGTTTGCGCGGCTAAGGTCTGAGCAATCTGGTGAGACTGACGTCGTGATTGAATCGGCCTACCCGCTGAGCCAGCCACAAGAATTGTTGATCGCCACTGGCCTCGAAAAACGCTTGGGGACGAAGATCAACACCACAGTGATTGTTCGACCTGAGCTGATTGCTGGTGTGATTATTCGGGCAGGCGATCAAGTGATTGATGATTCTGCGCTCGGCAAACTGGAAAAGATGCGAATCCGACTGTCCGCTTAATCGCTGACAGCGGCCTTTCAAAATATTGAGGAAAGCGCAATGCAACAACTGAATCCATCCGAGATCAGTGCGCTCATTAAGCAGCGTATCAGCGATCTGGACACCAGCGCGACCGCCCGTAATGAAGGTACCATTGTTATGGTATCGGACGGCATCGTGCGTATTCACGGTCTGGCTGATGTCATGTACGGTGAGATGATCGAATTTGAAGGCGGCCTGTATGGTATGGCACTGAACCTAGAACAGGATTCAGTCGGTGCTGTGGTACTTGGCGACTATTTGAACCTGCAAGAAGGCCAAAAAGTCCGTTGTACTGGTCGTATTCTTGAAGTCCCAGTTGGCCCTGAGCTGCTCGGTCGCGTGGTTGATGCCCTTGGCAATCCAATCGACGGCAAAGGTCCAATCAATGCCAAACTGACTGACCACGTCGAAAAAGTTGCACCCGGTGTGATTTGGCGGCAGTCGGTTGATCAGCCGGTACAGACAGGCTATAAAGCCGTCGATACCATGATCCCAGTTGGTCGTGGTCAGCGTGAATTGATCATTGGTGACCGTCAGACCGGTAAAACCGCGATGGCCATCGATGCGATTATCGCGCAGAAAAATTCTGGCATTAAGTGTGTTTACGTGGCAATCGGTCAGAAACAATCGACCATCGCCAACGTGGTACGCAAGCTGGAAGAAACCGGTGCGATGGCGTACACCACTGTGGTTGCTGCCTCTGCATCAGAGCCTGCCGCATTGTTGTTCCTTGCCCCCTACTCCGGCTGCACCATGGGCGAATATTTCCGTGATCGCGGTGAAGATGCACTGATCGTTTATGATGATCTGTCCAAGCAAGCAGTGGCCTATCGCCAAATCTCCTTGCTGCTGCGTCGTCCACCAGGTCGTGAAGCCTATCCAGGTGACGTATTCTATCTCCACAGTCGTCTGCTTGAGCGTGCATCACGCGTGTCTGCGGCTTGGGTCGAAAAATTCACCAATGGTGAAGTGGTTGGCAAAACCGGCTCATTGACCGCTCTGCCAATTATCGAAACCCAAGCGGGTGACGTGTCTGCATTCGTCCCAACCAACGTGATTTCGATCACTGACGGTCAGATTTTCTTGGAATCCTCACTGTTCAACGCCGGCTTACGTCCAGCGGTCAACGCAGGTATTTCGGTCTCACGCGTCGGCGGTGCGGCACAAACCAAGATCATTAAAGACCTGTCCGGTGGTATTCGTACCGCATTGGCGCAGTATCGTGAATTGGCAGCATTTGCCCAGTTTGCCTCTGACTTGGACGAAGCCACACGTAAGCAGCTTGAACATGGTCAACGTGTCACCGAACTGATGAAACAAAAGCAGTTCGACCCGTACCCAATCTCAAAGCAAGCCGTGGTAATTTTTGCCTCAAACGAAGGTTACTTGGCTGATGTACCCGTGAACAAAATCGGTGATTTTGAACACGCGTTGCTGAGCTATATGGCATCGCAACATGCTGAACTGATGCAACGGATTGAGGATACGGTCTCGTTTGACGGTAAACTTAAAGATGAGATTAAAGCAATCCTTGCGGTAATTCGTAGCGCAATCGAAAGCTTTAAAGCGACCCAAGCGTACTAATCCCCTTCCCTATTTGGGATTGTGATAAACACTTGATAAGCGTATCACCTCCACGGAAGCCTTCGGGCTTCCGATCCAAATGGTAAGCGTATGGCAAGTCTCAAAGAAATCCGAGCCAAAGTCACCAGTATCAAAAGCACGCAGAAGATCACGCGTGCGATGCAAATGGTTGCAGCAAGTAAGATGCGCCGTGCGCAGGAGCGCATGAGCGCAGGTCGTCCGTACGCTGACAATATGCGCCGTGTGATTGCGCATTTGGTACAAGCCAATCCGGAATTCAAACACCGTTATATGGTGGATCGACCCGTCAAGCGCGTGGGCTATATCGTGGTCTCTTCAGATCGCGGCCTAGCCGGTGGCTTGAATATCAATTTGTTTAAACGTGTGGTTCAACACGTTAAAACCCAGCAAGAACAGTCGATTGAAGTGCAGTTTGCATTGATCGGCCAAAAATCGGTGAGTTTTTTCAAAAACTTCGGCGGCAAAGTCATCGGTGCGACGACCCAACTGGGTGACACACCGACACTTGAGCAACTGGCCGGTTCAGTCCAAGTGATGTTGGATGCCTTTGACCGTGGTGAAATCGATCGGGTGTATTTGGTATCGAACCAATTCATCAACGCGATGACCCAAAAACCAACCGTACAGCAACTGGTACCGTTGGCGACAGGTGACCTCGGCACGGATCTGCAACTGAACCGAACCCATAGCTGGGACTACATTTATGAGCCTGAAGCGGTCGAATTGCTGAATGGTCTGTTGGTTCGCTATATCGAATCGGTAGTCTATCAAGCTGTGATGGAAAACATCGCATCTGAGCAATCGGCACGGATGGTCGCGATGAAAGCGGCGACGGATAACGCAGGTGATTTGATTAAAGATCTGCAACTCGTCTACAACAAGCTGCGTCAAGCCGCGATTACTCGGGAAATTTCCGAGATCGTGGGTGGTGCCGCCGCCGTTTAACCCTTTTTAAGTTTGAATTGAGGAGACAGCCATGAGCAGCGGTCGTATCGTTCAGATCATCGGCGCGGTTATCGACGTCGAATTCGATCGCACTAGCGTGCCGAAGATCTATGACGCATTGCACGTTGACAACACCGAAACCACGCTGGAAGTTCAACAACAGCTCGGTGACGGCATTGTGCGTACCATCGCGATGGGTTCTACCGAAGGCCTCAAGCGTGGCCTGCCGGTGACCAATACCAATGGTCCTATTTCTGTTCCAGTCGGTGTGGGTACACTGGGTCGGATTATGGATGTATTGGGTCGTCCAATCGACGAAGCCGGTCCAGTCGAAACCGAAACCAAGTGGGCCATCCACCGTGCCGCACCAAGCTATGCAGAGCAATCGGGTTCTACCGAACTGCTGGGCACAGGTATTAAAGTGATTGACTTACTTTGCCCGTTTGCTAAAGGCGGTAAAGTCGGTCTGTTCGGTGGTGCGGGTGTTGGTAAAACCGTCAACATGATGGAATTGATCAACAACATCGCCAAAGTATACAGCGGTTACTCTGTATTCGCTGGTGTGGGTGAGCGTACCCGTGAAGGCAACGACTTCTATCACGAAATGAAAGAATCGAACGTGGTCGACAAAGTCGCCATGGTGTACGGTCAGATGAATGAGCCACCGGGTAACCGTCTGCGTGTTGCGCTGACTGGCTTGACCATGGCCGAATACTTCCGTGACGAAAAAGACGAAAACGGCAAAGGCCGTGACGTGCTGTTGTTTGTTGACAACATCTATCGTTACACCCTTGCGGGTACTGAAGTGTCTGCGTTGCTGGGTCGTATGCCATCTGCGGTCGGTTATCAGCCAACCTTGGCCGAAGAGATGGGTGTTCTGCAAGAACGCATCACTTCAACCAAAACGGGTTCGATTACTTCGGTTCAAGCGGTTTATGTACCTGCCGATGACTTGACCGATCCATCGCCAGCGACCACCTTCGCCCACTTGGACGCGACTGTCGTTTTGAACCGTGATATCGCCAGCCAAGGGATTTACCCTGCTGTTGATCCACTCGATTCAACATCACGTCAGTTGGATCCTAGTGTGGTTGGTGAAGAGCATTACAGCGTTGCTCGCGGTGTTCAAACCGTATTACAACGTTATAAAGAGCTGAAAGACATCATCGCGATTTTGGGGATGGACGAACTGGCTGAAGAAGACAAGTTAGTGGTTTACCGCGCTCGTAAAATTCAGCGTTTCTTGTCACAGCCATTTAACGTTGCTGAAGTCTTCACCGGCTCACCAGGTAAGATTGTTGCATTGAAAGACACCATTCGTGGCTTTAAAGGCATCTTGGCTGGCGAATACGATCATCTTCCGGAACAAGCGTTCTATATGGTTGGTGATATCGAAGAAGCTATTGCCAAAGCTGCGAAGCTCTAAGCGACCGGAGATCACCCTATGGCAACGTTGCAATGTAATGTGGTCAGCGTTAATGAATCGATCTTTAGTGGAACGATCAAGATGCTGGTTGCAAAAGGGGTTGGTGGCGAGCTAGGTATCATGCCTGGCCATACGCCACTGATCACGCTGTTACAGCCAGGACCCGTTCGGGTACAACGGGAAGACGGTAGCGAAGAAGTCATCTATGTGTCAGGTGGTGTGCTTGAGGTTCAACCTCACGTCATCACCCTGCTGGCTGACTCGGCAATCCGCGCACATGATCTCGATGAAGCGCAGATTCTCGAAGCACGCAAGCATGCTGAGACCTTACTGGCTAATCAGAGCAGCGAGCTGAATACTGGTGCGGCCTTGGCCTCACTGGCAGAAACCGCAGCCCAACTGCGCACCCTGCAAAAACTGAAAAACCGTGCTTAATCACGAGCCGTGAGTGAGCATCAAAAAGACCTGCAATCGCAGGTCTTTTTTTATGCCTTACTTGGATTATTTAACCAGTGCAGCACGCTCTTTTTGTACCAAAAAGTTCACCACATCAATGGTTTTTTGATCAGTACCACGCACAATATATTTGCCATTCACCACCAACGCGGGCACGCCGTCAAGCTTATAACGGGTGGCTAACGTTTTAGATTGTGACACTTTACCTGTCACGGCAAATGAGTTGTAGAGACTATTAAAGCGCGTTTCGTCAATGCCTTGTCCTTTATAGAACGTGGCCAAAGACTTTTGGTCAAACAAGCGCTGGTTGCTGCCGTGAATGGTCTGAAATAGCTGATTGTGTAATGCTGGTGTCAGCTGACCCATCATCTGCACGGCATAAAAACCACGCGCATTTTGCTCCCAAACCGGATTCATGGCCGCAGGAGTCAGTACAAAATTAACGTCGGCAGACTTGGTTGCTTCCCACTTACTCAACACAGGATGTAAATGATAGCAATGACTACAGCCATACCAAAAAAACTCACGCACCTCGACCATGCCCGGCTTTTCCACCGTCGCGGGGGTTGCCACCACTGTATAATCTTTCCCTGCCACAAATGGATCAGCAGCCAGACTCACTTGAGACAACGCTAGTAGCGAAAACGCCAATGTAGATTGGGCAAAACGTTTCATGAACACACGCTTCCTTGATGGGTTTATGTAGCACTTAGCATAAACAACTTTATGAATAAAATCGTGGATGCCATGTGAATTTTGTGAATCATCGCGTAGATGAGGCCAGTGCTTGTCGCTCTTGTTGAATCAGACCATTAACCGTTTGAATCACTTGCTGTGGCTCACCACCAACCAAATACTTACCATTGACCACTAGCGCAGGTACGCCAGAAAGCCCTGCTTGTTGAGCCATTTTTTTCGATTGATTGATTTTAGTACTCACCGCAAATGAGTTATAGGCACTATCAAATTGCGCCGCATCAACCCCCGCTTGCGTATAGAATTTCGCCAGAGATGGCTGGTCGAATACAGTCTGTTGTTTTTGATGGATGGTTTGAAATAACTGATCATGCAGCTGATCGGTCATTTTTCCCATGCCTTCTACGGCATAATACGCTCGTGCATTTTGTTCCCACACGGGATTGAGCGCAGCAGGCGTACGGATAAAATTCACGTCGGTCGGTTTTGTGGCGAGCCAATTTTTCAGATGTGGCTCAAGGCTGTAACAATGACTGCAACCATACCAAAAGAACTCACGCACTTCGATTTGATCTGGTTTTTCAAGTGGCAAAGGCGCTTTGATCACGGTGTAATCACGACCTTCAACAAGATTTTGGTTTTCGCTTGGCGCAGAATTCGGCTCTGTAACAGGCGTTACAGTGCTGTCATGATTACTGACATCACGAGTTGCTGGTGCAGCGGGCTGACTTGATTCAGTTGCCGTCTCCTCTAGGCTGGCTTGATTAGCCGGTTGGCTACAGCCACTTAACCACAGACTGAGTGGTAACATCGTCATTGATAAGAATAAGCGTGGGGAGTGCATAAGCATAGTCAGCAGCCTGATTGATCAGTTCATGAGTTAATATTGGAATTGTAAACAAGTCAGCATTGCGTCACTACGCAAAAAGCGTCACTGATCTGTGAAGATTTTTAAACAGGTACGTGTAAAGGTGGATTTTATTTGGGATTGCCGTCACTATTCTGCTGATCTAACTGCGCCGATTGAACTGCGCTGGTCTAACTGCGTTGTTACCGTAGGAGTATTACATGTCATTCCCATCAGACTCTGTCACCGCACCAGCGATTAATGTTGATGCGCAAGAAATTGCTAAATTTGAAGCCTTGGCCGAAAAATGGTGGGATCCTGATTCTGAATTTCGTCCACTACATCAAATCAATCCGCTACGGTTGAACTGGATTATTGAGCAAGCCGCAGGCATTGCTGGCAAACGTATCCTCGATGTCGGTTGTGGTGGTGGAATTTTGGCTGAGTCGATGGCGCGTCGGGGAGCCAAGGTGCTGGGCATTGATATGGGTGCAGCGCCATTGGCGGTGGGTCGCTTGCATGCCGAGCAACACGAAGTCGGCAATATTGACTACCGTCAAGTCACTGTCGAAGTGTTGGCGACTGAACAACCCGCTAGTTTTGATGTGGTGACCTGTATGGAAATGCTTGAGCATGTGCCCGACCCTGCTTCGATCGTACGTGCCTGCATGACACTGGTTAAACCCGACGGCTGTGTATTTTTTTCAACCATTAATCGCAATCCTAAATCTTATTTATTTGCGATTATTGGTGCAGAATATCTGCTGCGCATGTTACCGCGGGGTACGCATGACTATGCCAAATTTATTCGTCCTTCCGAGTTGGCCAGTTATATTCGTGATGCAGGCTTAATTTTGGATGAAGCGATTGGCCTGCACTATAACCCAATCACCAAGCACTATTGGCTGGCCTCAAATATCGATGTCAATTATATGCTGTCTACACGGAAGCCGCAGGCATGAGTCAACCCATTGCAGCAGTCTTGTTTGATCTCGATGGCACTTTGATCGACACTGCACCTGATTTTATTCGTATTGTTCGTAAGCTATGTGCAGAAGATGGCGTGCCTGAACCCAGTGCCGCGCGGATTCGCAGCCAAGTCTCTGAAGGCGCACGGGCGATGGTGCGGCTGATTCATCCCGAACTACCACTCAACGATCCTGCGTTGTTGAGCTATCGGCAGCGGTTTTTAGAGCAGTACGCACAACAGATCGCGGTCGATACCACGCTATTTGAGGGAATGGCTGAGTTACTCGAATCGCTAGAACAGCGCCAAATCGCATGGGGCATCGTCACCAATAAGCCACGCTATCTGAGTGAGCGACTGTTGATCGCGTTGGGTCTACAGCAACGCTGTGCCGTACTGGTTTGCCCTGAAGATGTGCAACACGCCAAACCCGATCCCGAGCCGATGTTTTTGGCGGCACAACAACTGGGCATTGCAGCCGATCAAATCATTTATGTCGGCGATCATCCACGGGATATTGATGCAGGACGTGCTGCACAGATGCCGACCATCTTAGCCGCCTATGGGTACTTACCGCCTGAGCGTGCGCATAACTTGGACGACTGGCAGGCGGATCATGTGGTGGCCGATGTTGCTGCACTGCATGCGTTACTGTATTCCGATATTTTTAGCTTAAAGGCAGTACAACATGCTTGATCTTGCACACTATCAGCCCAGCCCACAGGCATTACAAGGGCGTGTTATTTTAGTCACTGGCGCAGGCAGCGGCATTGGTCGTGCTGCGGCGCTCAGCTTTGCCCGTCATGGTGCAACCGTACTGCTGCTGGGGCGTACACTGGCCAAACTCGAAGCCGTATATGACGAAATCGAGCAAGCTGGGGGCGCGCAACCTGCTCTGCTGCCGTTAAACCTCACCAGTGCAAGTGGTAGTGATTACAGCCAAATGGCACAAATGATCGAAACCGAGATCGGTCGCTTGGATGGCATTTTACATAATGCCGCCGTGCTTGGGCCACTCACGCCATTACAGATGTATGATCCCGATACGTGGGATGATGTGATGAATGTGAACTTACGCGCACCTTTTCAGCTGACTCAAGCACTTTTGCCACTGCTACGGCAATCGCCTGATGCATCGGTGGTGTTTACCACCAGTAGTGTCGGACGTACCGCACGCGCATTCTGGGGTGCTTATGCAGTATCGAAAGCGGGAATCGAAAATTTATCCAAGATTTTTTCGGATGAGTTGGCCAATGTCAGCGCGATTCGTTTTAACTGTATTAATCCCGGCGCGACGCGTACCAATATGCGAGCGCATGCCTATCCAGGTGAGAATCCACTGAAGTTGCCAACTCCAGAGCAAATCATGAATCCGTACTTATTTTTAATGAGTGCGGCGAGTCAGGGTATAACCGGACAATCACTGGATGTGCCACGGCCGACAGCATAGTATCCACACAGCAAAAATCGCGACTTGAACGGCCGCGATTTGTTAACCCTCTCATCTGACGATTAGCGACGGCGGCGCTCTAGCTGTAGATCAGCAGTTTGCCGCTCAGTGGTAATTTCCTCACCGGCATTGGCGAACACCACCTCCACACGACGACTCAAGGCATGACCACGAATCACGTCTGGATCATTCAATAGTTGTGTTTTGCCCTTGGCTTCACGCGCAACTCGATTCAGATCAATCTGCTGACTCACCAAATACTGCTCAACTGAAGTCGCGCGACGTTCAGACAGTGCGAGGTTATAAGCCACACTGGCTCGACGGTCGGTATAGCCATACAGCGTCACACTAATCTCTGGATATTGACGCAATACAGCAATAATCTGGTCTAGCACGGCTTTGGACTCAGACGTCAAATCATGCTGATCTAACGCAAAATGCACATTATTGGGGACTTTAATCAGCTCAGCATTGATTGCAACTTCAGGCTGTGGTTGGGGTACGGCAACCCTCGGGATATTCCATGCAGGCACGGGTAATGGCCAAGATCCTTGTACACCGTTACAACCTTGATGCGAGCCGTTCAATTCTGTCAAACTCGGATAACTCACATGCTCTGGCCACTGTGGCGCATTATCCTGCTGGTTCACCTGTTGTCGTGCAATGTATAAATCACGCTCCGCAGCTGCAAAATGCTCACGTGAATGTCGCCAACCTAACTCACAATACTCCGCTGCCGCCCAAACCAACTTCACCTCAGCTTCGGCTACTTTTCCTTGAACATCAGCAAATGCAGGATGGGTTTTTAAGAGCTCAGCAATCGCCCATAAATCACGGCGCATGACCCCAGAACTTGGGGGCACTACCGTCGTCATGCTGGGTTGTTGGCCTTGCTCAAGCTGCGTCGTCAGCTCTAGTGCTTGCTCAAGCGCACTATCGTAGGCGTTGGTTAGACCGCCTTCGCTATTCTGGTGTTGTGCATAATCCAGCCAGCTTTTGGCTTTATGAGCGTGGTACTGCCGCGCTGGATCAGGATTCTCTAATAGAGTCGTAATTCGTTGCGCCAATTGCTGTTTTTGCGTTTTCGTTAGCTCAGAGGCGTGTAGCATCCCTGATTGTGAACCAAGAACATGGACTTGCGCCCATGTTGGCAGCGCCGCCATACTCAGTAGACCCGCAAACGTCAGTGCGCTCAAAACATGACCACCACTCATTGCTGCGGCTCCATTGATTTATTCGTAACCGGAACACCCATCTTAAACAGGTCTTCATCAAACTTGAAGCGTAAGCGCATGTAGGCGCCTTTTACTGTGGTATTGCCATCTGTGAGTTCTTCATCGCGATAGCCAGACAGATTATAACCGCCAGATACCCATAGATTTGCGGCAACCAAGTAACCGACTTCAGCACCGATCAGTTGGCGTATACCCGAACTTTGATCGTCCCACATCACCCCCAAATTCAGGCTCGCATCCCAGCGTTCATTGATGTCGTAAATTGCCCGACCCGCCAGTAATTGTGTAATGCCAGTGCTGGACAAGTCATTAAAGTCTTGGCGGGCATATTTGGCGGCGTATTGACTGGCCAAAGTCAAACGGCGCACCGGATGATAGTTGGTGTGGGCTGAAACAATAAATGCTTCACGTTTATAAGCGGTCAGTTCGCTGGTTTGGTTGTCGTCTAAACGATACTCAAACTTGGTTAGCGCATCAAAGCGATTACTGTCAAAGTCACGATAGGCTGCACCGACTTGGAAGCGATCTACGGTACGATCACCACTGTCTTTATTATCAATCAGGCGATATACATTTTTGGCCAATAGCGTCACGTCATCTGATGCTTTATATGCACCGCCCAGCGTGTTTAAGTAGCTATCGGAGGTATCTGACCAGCGAGTTTCAACTTTAGCCACGCCTTTCCAACGTGGATCAGCAAGATACTCCAGTCCTAGCGAGATGGCGGTTGCATCTTGAGTGGTTCCTGACGTGCCTGCTTTGAGGGTTTCAACGCGCTCAAAACCAGTATTTAGACGAATGCCATTGCCCACATGCCACAGATTACGCAAACCAATCGCCGCTTCTGCCTCACGCGCTCCAATACCATCGCGCAAACGGTATTCACTGAATACCGTACCATCTTTCATGTAGTTACTGTCCAACCCCACCACGGTAGAGTTGCGCTCAGTGGTTTCATTGAGACCATACGAACCACTTAAGCTCGACATCAACTCATGGCGAGCATAGACACGGCCTTTTGCATTGAATTGATAGCTACCACCGAGGGCGAGAACTTGACGCTCCGCATCCTCAATATCTTGCTCATATTCTACAAATGCAGCGGAGCCAGCAATCCAAGGCAACAATGCATTCAACTTACCACGTACGGTTGTGCCGTCCGTTGCCGTCGCACCCTCTGAACTGTTTGATGCCGCTTGTGTGGTTTCACGGTAGCTACGCGCCCCGACTTCCAGACTCAAGTATTGATTCAGCGCACGCTCCACACTGACACTAAAGCCATCACGCACACCATCATTCGCGCTATCTTCGGTACGAATGGCTTCTGCTCGTGCCAAACCAATCTTCGCAATGCGGGACTGAATTTTAATACCGGACTCTTTACGACCGGCAGAAATCGGTGAGGCAGTATTATAAAAGCCCTGATCCGCCTGATTGTGATAGAGCCGCGCTTCGGTATTGCTGAGCTTATAGTTCAACTCAATACGGCCGGCTGTCCCTGACTGCTCACCGGTCGGTGACACGCTGCTATTGATTGGATTGATGACATTAGCCAGATCCATGGTATTGCTGCTGTGCGCCACTTCGGCAATCAGCTTGGCACGGTCGGACAGTTTGACCACAGCATTAACACTGGATAACTCATCATCCGTGAGTGGATCATCGCTTTTGACGTATGAACCGCCGACATGTAATTGTTCATTCAGTTTAACGCGACCCGCAACGCCGCCGACCATATACGCTTCACCGCCTTCATCCGACTCAACCGTTACCCGCAACGAAATCGGATTCAGATTTTCATCCAGACTCGGCAGGGCTTGGTTTAACAGAATTCCATTGGTGAAGGTGTCAATCGTATAATCACTAAAACGCTGTAAGGTCTCACGTTTGATAATCAGACCGGGGTTATCCCGATCACGCACAATCCGTTCGACTTTTTCGCTGTTTTCGCGCAAAGAGTCAATCGGCACATTGTCGAGTAAATAAGGTCCTGAGATGCCCAAGCCACGCTGCTCTGACACAATCTGCCGTGAACTGGTCTGTGCCGCAAAACTGGTCACAGCCACTCGATCCGTTTCGTAATGCCCTTTCACACCAGTCAGCGTGCGGCTGTATTGACCCAGTGCCAAGCCTTCGTCGTTTTCGACGCGGGTATTGATATCGCCATACATGGCATACGACCGGCCACGATCAACCCGTACATATAACTTACTGGTGGACTGTGCATCAAAGCCTTTAGCTGAAGCATCACCATAGACGGGATAGTATTCTTCGGGGCGAATATCACGGAACAAGCGTTCGTTTTGACTGTCTTTGTCGGAGTCATACGCCATGGTCAACAGGTATTCACCTTTGACTTTCCCCTTTAAGAAGAACGCCGCACGACCACTGGTTTGTAGTTTTCCGTCATCACTATTGGACAGCTCTCGCAGCTCTTGCTCAAAGCCATCGTTACGCGATACTGAGCCTAACTGCTTGGGATCAAAGTCAGTCAGTGAAATTGCGCCTTCAATAATACCTGCTGCAATCATCGGACGCAGTTCAGGCACAAAGCGCATGGGTAACTGAGCTTTATAGGTGCCGCTGTTGACCTCAAGCTGACCTTCACCCGCTTGTGCAGGCGCGAGTACAGGCACGAGTAAACGACCGCCTTCGATAAACTGCTGAACGCCAGCTTTGTCTGGATCAAGGTCGTCGAGTTGAATTTTGCCTAAATTGCTGTCAATCGTGACAGGGGTGCGACTCGCGACCAGCACACCGTTTTTATCAACAATACTAACCACCACGTTGACCACGTCACGGCCATTGGCCTCAAGCAAGGTCTGGCTGGTTTGCATCTCGATGCGGCTCATCGCATCTGGGGCAATCACCGTAATTTTTTTGCTGTCGCGCAGATTACCCATCTGGTCTAATTGGCGAACTTCGATAATATTTTGACCAACATTTAAGTTTAGGCCGATATAGTCCAGACCCGCAAGCTGCCGATCTGCTAGCACTGCACGCTTGCCCACACGGTCATCAGCGACGAGTTTGCCATTTAACAGCACCTCGACGCGGGTATTAGCAACCGCTTTGATCTGTAGATTGGTTTGTGGATACGGTAGGATTTGGCCATCTTTTAGGTTCAAAATGGTCAGTTGGTTATTCTCAGCCGTTCTCAAGACATCTTCAAGATCAAGCATGCTGGGTGCGAGTACTTTATCCAAGCGCACGGTACGCAAGTCAGTCAGTACTGAAGCTGGCTGATTGGGCATGGAGACATTACAATTGGCCGCGCTATCGGTACTAATACAACCAGAGGCAGGTAAGCCTCGCACATCACCTAAACGGTAGTTTTCTTCGATGGCAAGTTCTGAACGTAATACACGCTCAAGATCAGTATTTTGGTCACCAATCAGTTTACGGCGATTTTCGATTTGTTCGTTTAAGCCAGTACTGCAAGTGGACATGCCATCGGTTAAGGCAAAATCAGCACGATGCAGCTCACCACGCTTAAGATCAACGAAACGACTGCCAGGGTCGCCCGCGTTACGGTTGGATTGCTCAATCAGCTCAACATCAGACGGCAGTGTGGTACGGTCAAGCTTGAGGACATGCGTCTTGGCACTAATCCCATAAAAGCTATATTTACCTTCCGAGTCGGTAACAACGAAGCTACCGTCTTCAAGGTACAGCCGTACTCCCGGTACACCACGTTCACCAGAATCCTGTATCCCATCGCGATTACAGTCAGCGTACACCTTGCCGATGATGAGTGCTTCACTCATGAATACACCAGCCGAGACATTCACCTTGGCTTGAGCTTGATTTGAGGAAATAGCCGTCGCGTTGTTTAGAGCATTGGCATGTACACGGTTAATCCCATCCCCAGCCAGCGCATTTGCACCGATATGCACCCGATAGGTCACGGTAGCTTCTGCTTTAGCTGGTAGATCATTCAGGCCAAGCGTTAAATAACGGCCTTTACCGCCAGCAGGATCAGCCATGCGCACGATGTCTTGCTTCACGCCACCCACGGTGTAGTTCACCCGAGTGGTGTTCGGGACATAACTAAAGCCTATCGGCAACGTGTCTTTCATTTCTACGTTGGTCGCTGGCTGTTCACCTTGGTTACGCACCACCACGGTATAATCAGCAAAATCCCCAATCTCCAGATTTTCGCTACTGACGTCTTTTTTGACAAACAGGGTCGCTGGTGCTTTTGGCTTAGGATCAATCGGGATGTCGATGTTAAGCGCAGGATCACTTTCTCGTAATGAGAACGTACCAGAGTTTTCAGTTGCATAAGAAAACTCAACATTTACCAGTTTGTCAGCGGGGAAATTGGCGACCGGAAAACGGGTTTTATCACTGACAAAACTATAAACCGTGCTACCACCAATAGTGGAAGTATCCACCAACAGTTTATAATCGCCAGCAACCACTAGCGGATAGATAAATTCACCCTTTTGTCGGCCATCTTCACCAGTTACTTGCACTGCACCGATGTCAACCAGATCACCAGTTTGCTCGTCCAGTCGGAATGCAACACCCTGACCTACCGGCAAATTAGTGGCAGCATGCACGAGGGTAACGGTCGCGCCATCTACGGGCTCTCCAGTTTCGGCATCAAATACGATACCAAACGGATCGATCAGTACATTAGTCGTAATGTCGATTTGTGGGCCACTAACACCATTGGTATCCAGACAGCTCATCAAGGTAATATCGGCAGTATCACGGCGTACTACTAGCAGCGCCTTACCATCATTCTCTGGCGTTTTTGTGACTGTCGTTGGTAACTCGTATTGAAAAATACCGCTATTGGCTTCTGTTTCGACACCAATAATATTAATAATATCGCCTGTTTTTTGCGATTTAATCTGGATATTGACGCGCTCAATCACGTCACGGCTGGCATTACAAGAGGTACTAAACGCCTGAATATGTAATGGGTTACCGGCAGATCCTGTGTTGAGCTGCTTCTGATAATTGCCTGAATAATTCGAGATCACCGAACTGGTCGGCAACTGTGGATTATTGCCTACTCTGGTGATGGCGTTGTTGGAATTTTTTTGCTTAACAACAGTCGGTGACTGATAATCCACTTGAAAGCGATTCAGTAATTGTGTACCCACCACATAACTGAACATCTCGACATCGAGTGCAATCCGCTGCGTACTGCCTGCGGCAATACCGTTTGGATAGGCGACAATCACCTCATCAATCTCCGCCACATTTGCTGGACGCTGTGCAGTGAGGCGGGTTGGATTTAATTTGGTTTTATACAGCACCACTGCATCGGCTTGCTCTGGGCGAACATCGACAAACAAGGTATTGGCGGGCAGTGGATCGCGTACAAATACGGCGCTTAATGGCTGACCATCTACTTGTAATATGGTCGGCCGTACGGCTGTCGCACCACGACTTTCAACACTGAGTACGTAGCTGAGTTTCAGATTCTTATCAGTGGTTGGATCAATCTGCTCTCGGTCGACTGTTTTGAGTGCAATCAGCTGTGGTGCGACGATGATCAATGGATTAATTGCAGGGACCGCAGGTAAAGCAGGATCTTCATTAACGGTTGCACTCAGTGGCAGGCTGATTTCATCCCCTGCATTTAAGTTACCGTTAGTGGTGGTGGTGACAATCAACTGTAGCGATTGATTGCGCTCAAGCACAATCGCTTGGGTCAAATCCAACAGGCGATCATCTACATCAATCTGGCCATTTTTATTATTGTCCAGATAGATACGCACTGCACCTAAACCGCTCGGTGCGATGCTAGCAAGCTGAACACTGGCAGCAGCGTTACTTAGGTTTTGCAGTTGATTGAGCCACGTGACGCTGTCGCCGGCCTCGACCACCTGTTGTGGTGCTGACGTCAAATTAATCGCGTATAGCGCTGAGATATCGACCGCGACGGTGTTGGATGGCTGGGTAACAAACTGGCCATCGAATAGATAAGACGCTTCAGCCGTGTTGGTGATCTG
>JBBKWW010000206.1:0-4339 GCA_037969155.1 Moraxellaceae bacterium | reverse complement strand
TGTTGGCCAGTTGCTCCAGCATCGACAGCACGCGGCGGGTGTTGCCTTCGCGGATGGCTTTTACGTCGCGGCTTTCTTGCAGCAATTCACGGCTGACGTTGAGCGGCAGATCGGCACTGTCGATCACACCTTTGATAAAGCGCAGATAATTCGGCAGCAGATTGTCGGCTTCGTCCATAATAAACACGCGCTTCACATACAGCTTAATGCCGCCTTTATGTTCACGGTAAAACAAATCCGCTGGCGCTTTGCTTGGCACATACAGCAGCTGGGTGTACTCAGTGCTGCCTTCGACCCGATTATGTGACCATGCCAGTGGCGCGGCTTGGTCGTAGCTGATGTTTTTGTAGAAGTCGATGTATTGCTCATCAGTGATGTCTTTTTTGGCGCGTGTCCACAGTGCGCTGGCTGAGTTAATGGTTTCCCACTCACCCGTTTTGACCATTTCGCCGCCGATGTCTTTGCCATCTTCGTCTTTATCGGCTTGCCACTTTTCTTCGGCCATCTGAATCGGTAGGCTGATATGGTCGGAGTATTTGTTGATGATCGACTTCAGTTTATACGCGTCCAGATAGTCTTTGGCATCATCGCGTAGATGCAAAATTACTGTGGTGCCACGCTCGGCGCGAGTGATTTGCTGCACGTCAAAGTCGCCAGTACCACCGCTGATCCAGCGCACGCCTTGCTCGGCAGGCTGGCCTGCACGACGTGATTCAACGGTGATTTTATCGGCAACAATAAAGCCCGAATAAAAACCAACGCCAAACTGACCAATCAACTGTGAATCAGACTTTTGGTCGCCTGATAGCTTGGAGACAAAATCTTTGGTGCCTGATTTGGCAATGGTGCCGAGATTTTCAATCGCTTCGGCTTCGGTCAGACCGATACCATTGTCAGTAATGCTGATGGTATTGGCGGTTTTATCAAAGCTAACTCGCACACTCAGATCGGCTTGATCTTCGTACAGGCTGCCGTCATTGATGGCTTCAAAGCGTAATTTATCGCAGGCATCTGAGGCATTCGAGACCAATTCACGCAGGAAAATCTCAGGATTGGAATATAGTGAGTGGGTCACTAAATGCAGTAATTGGGCAACTTCGGCCTGAAAACTATAGCTTTTGCTATTTGCGGTTGTGTTGTCGCTCATCGTCAACTCCATCGTGCTGGGGGATAAACATCATGGGCAAGCTGCCCATTTGGGATGACTCAGCAATGGGGGTGCAACAACAGAATTCAAGCAATCCGCGATTTTTTGGCGGTAAAATGTACTCAAACTTAAAACCGAAATTTGACTTGTACCAGATGCCAACCAAACTGGCTTTTAATTGGCCCTTGAATGATTTTTTCTTCACCTTGAAATACCGCACGATCAATCGGCTTGACCAGTTGGCCTGGACGGATTTCGCCGAGTTCACCGCCTTTACGCGATGAAGAGCAGGTCGAGTGCTGCTTGGCGAGTTTGGCAAAATCAGCGCCTAAACCCAGTTGCTGCTTGAGTTGTGCCGCCAGCTCGCGGTCTTTGACTAAGATATGACGGACGATTGCAGACATGTTAAACCGCTCAATTCAGGCTAAAGTCGGCATGATAAGGTTTTTTTGGCTGCCATAAAACAGTCATGCAAGCATTCTACAGTGTGACTGTCAATCCGAACGCCAACGCCACTGTGAGGCGACCATGAATGCACATGCTCAAGCGCCAGAATTAAGTATTCAACATGTCCGCAGTATTTTTTTGTCCGATACTCATCTCGGCTCAAGCGGCTGTAAAGCTGAAGCCTTACTGGAATTTTTAAAACATTACGACAGTGATTATTTGTTTTTGGTCGGCGATATTATCGATGGTTGGCAGCTCAAATCACGCTGGTATTGGCCGCAATCGCATAACGATGTGATCCAAAAAATCCTGCGCAAAGTCCGTAAAGGCACGCAGGTACGCTATATCGCCGGTAATCATGACAGCTTTATACGTAAGTTTGTCGGGCTAACCTTTGGCGGAATTGAAGTGCTTGATGAGCATATACATCTAACCGCCGATGGCAAAAAACTGTGGCTGACGCATGGTGATTATTTTGATGGCGTGGTGCAGCATTCGCGCTGGATTACCCATATCGGTGATGTGGCGTATGAAAGCGTGCTGGTGGTGAATAGTCATCTGAATCGTCTACGGGCACGGGTTGGGCTGCCGTACTGGTCGCTGTCGAGCTATCTCAAATATAAAGTCAAAACAGCCGTGCAGTTTATTGCGACATTTGAGGAGGCGGTGGCCAAAGAGGCCAAAAAACGCGGCATGGATGCGGTGTTGTGTGGGCATATTCATCACGCGGCGATGCGTGAGATCGACGGCGTGCTGTATCTGAATGACGGCGATTGGGTCGAAAGCCTCACCGCGATGGTGGAGCATCACGATGGGCGGTTTGAGTTGGTGGAGTGGCAAAAAATGCGGGAACAGGTATCCGAGCTATTAAAAACCTAGGCTTCTTTAAGGTCTTAAAAGGGAAATAGCCATACAGAATTATTTTTTTACAAAAAAAATATAGGCTCACTTATAAGGTTAGTTATAATAACAGCCTGATTTAGAAATTTTTCGCCTATCAGGCATGGTCATCTTAAGATGACCATGCCTGATAGGCAGTTTAGCGTTTAAAGTACGCGGCGTAAAGCAAGTGCGAGCGACCTCAAGGTGCGCTTTTTTTACGTCCACAAATTTCTTTACGGCAGAATGGATAAAGCTGTGAAGAACAATCTCTCAATGGGATCTACTGCGATGAGAAATGCGCTGAGCTGGCAGCCAGTTCATCACTTATGACAGGATGTCAGTTCTACAAAAAAACTAAAGGCTATACGAACCGCACGCCAACAGCCGCTTCTCTCGTTGACTGGTTTGTATGGAAAAAAATGTGATTTAGCATGTCATTTGACTTTTGCTTTCACTTTTTAAACTCTCGGCAGGTGATGTGATGAAATCTGGTAAAAATGTTAATCAGAATTCACAGGAGTTGTTGCACAGCTTCTGGAACACTGACTTGGATATGATCCATAAGCAAAACATAGGAAGGAAGAAAGTGGAAAACCTCCCTATCGCGCTTGATGATCGTGTTCCTCCACAGGGATCAGTCTTATTAAATAGGACGGTTAATACTTCACAAAGATCGTTTCTTGTGAAAATTTCCCGTCTTTGGTTTAAACCTCTGTCGACATAATATTTTTTATTATAAAAAACAGAAGCGTAATAGCTTCTGTTTTTATTTTTATGGCTATGGAGTAAATGGTGTCAGCCTCTTCTGATCTAAACTTAGTTCAAAATACCACAGAGCTTTTAAAGTCAGCTCAGTCATTTTCAGATGCATGTAGTCGTTCTGATCTTAAGCAGCTTGTTTACTATTATTCGATTACAAGATATTTAGTATCTGTGTTTGAAGCTCGTAACAACAAGCTACCAATCCAAGTATGGAATGAGTATCGTAATTGTTTGGATCACTACATCAGGTCTTTAACACAGCAAGATAATGTTAATGAAGACAAGCAAGTTAAATCATCTATCAGTCATATGCAGCGTGCCACACTTGATATTGTTAAGCTTTTGTGCGTTTTTGAAGACGACTGGTTTTTGTCACTAGAAAAATCAAAAGCCTATACACTTTTATGCTTTGTTGACAATGGTAATTTTCTATATCAACTCAATGAGAAAAGATCCATTGCTCAAGATTTTATTTGTGAAGCAAAGACTCTAGATTTTGAGTTAGGAAATAATAAAGATAAAGAAATTATTACCAAGTACCTTGATGCTTTTTTTGCATACGAAGATGTCAGAACTTTTTATCGGTCCCGAAGTGCAATAGTTGCCATACAACAGGCGACTCACTCTTGGATTTACTTTAAGAATTTATGGTTAAATTTCTGGGTTTCCGCTATTGCAAAAGGTATTGTTTTGCTTTTGGTTGGGTTAGGAGGTGTATATCAAGAAGACATCCGGAAATGGCTGGCAAACCTGCTAGTTTAGAGAAAACCAATACTGGTACTTAAAGAATATTATTATCCTTCAAGTACCAAATCGCCCAGCTCACTCCCATTCAATCGTCGCCGGTGGCTTGCTGCTCACATCATAAGTGACTCGCGCCACCTCTTTGATTTCATTCATGATCCGATTGCTGACGGTTTCGATCAGCTCATACGGCAAATGCGCAAAACGCGCGGTCATAAAGTCCACCGTTTCCACCGCACGCAGCGCAATCACCCACGCATAACGCCGACCATCACCGACCACCCCAACCGATTTAATCGGCTGAAACACCGCAAACGCCTGTGCGGTTTTGGCATACCAACCACTACGGTTCAGCTC
>JBBKWW010000205.1:0-4575 GCA_037969155.1 Moraxellaceae bacterium | reverse complement strand
ACCTTCCTCGTGCTTGGCTGGGTCGATTTCCCACAGTTCTTTAATGCCGATGCCGTAGTGTTGTGGATCTGCATCTTTGTTCAGGTCAAAACGGCTCATCAGGCGTTTGCCCAAGTGACCGCGACAACCTTCAGCAAATATGGTGTATTTGGCGTGTAGCTCGTAGCCTGCGGTAAAGCTATGCTTATGGCTGCCGTCTTTGGCCACGCCCATGTCACCGGTCACGATGCCTTTAACTGAGCCATCTTCATGATACAAAACATCATCAGCGGCAAAGCCTGGAAACACGGTGACTTCGAGTTCTTCGGCTTTGGTATTGAGCCAACGCACCACGTTGCCAAGTGACACGACATAGTTGCCGTCGTTGTGCATCAGCTTCGGCACCAAAAAGTCAGGCATTTTGATGCCTTTGGTGGCCGAGGTCAGCATGTAGACACGGTCTTCTTTAGCAGGTACGTTCAGTGGCGCACCCAGTTCTTTCCAGTCAGGAAACAGCTCATCTAGGGCGCGTGATTCAATCACCGCACCAGACAGGATATGCGCACCGACTTCAGAGCCTTTTTCAACCAGACATACCGAAAAATCTGGCATGTTATTTTGGATGGCCAGTTGACGTAGGCGAATCGCTGCAGACAGACCCGATGGGCCGCCGCCAACAATGACGACATCAAATTCCATCGCTTCGCGTTCGATGTGTTCCATAAAGGACTCCTCATTTTTAAGGTGGCAACCCGCTGCTACAAAGCACAGACAAGGCGCGGCCATGGCGTTGCATAATGCTGATACGCGCAAAACGTCGCGTAGTATAGAATCAATGCTGAATTTACGCCAATCGGCTAAACGCTTTAATTTATTTGTCCGACAGGATTAACGCGATGTCACAACACTCGAACGGAACCCAATCCTCTGCCACGCTGCCTGATGGGCTTGGCAAACTACTGATGCAAGCGGAAGGCCAGCGGGCTAGAGCCTTGCCACCATTGGAAAAATGGCACCCAGACTATTGTGGAGAGATGGATTTAAAAATCACCGCCAACGGCGAATGGTTTCACGAAGGCGCGCGGATGACGCGGCAAAAATTAGTCGATTTATTTGCAACTGTGTTGTGGCGCGAGCAAGCAGATGGGCAGGATCGATATTTCTTAAAAACGCCAGTGGAGAAAATCGGCATTCAAGTCGAGGATGTGCCGCTGTTGGTGACGCAGGTCGATCAGGTGCAGTCAGACGGCCAGATTTGGATTCAGTGTACGACCAAAACCGGCGATGTGGTGTTTGCGGATGCCGATCATCCGATTTTTATGCGGCAGTTCTTTAATGAGCAGGATCAGGGCGAGTGGCGACCTTATATACGGGTACGGCGTAATCTTGAAGCATTGATTCATCGCAATGCGTTTTATCACCTGTTAGGTTGGGCTGAGCTAGATGAGTCTGCTGCACACAGCATCATGCGTTTGCATAGCGGTGATCAACAGTTTGAGTTCGGGGGCTTGGATTGAGCCAGCTATCCGCAGAAATACCTGACACCGCACGGATTGCTGCGCCGATTGGGGTGTTTGACTCTGGTATGGGCGGATTGTCTGTGGTCGCCGAGTTGCATCGCCAGTTGCCGCGTGAGTCGATTTTATATTATGCCGATACCGCACATGTCCCGTATGGTAGCCGCAGTGATGCAGAAATTCGAGAGCTGACCGCAGATGCGGTGGCGTGGTTGTTTCAAGCGGGCTGTAAGGCAGTCGTGGTCGCGTGTAACACGGCATCGGCATTTAGTCTGACCAGTTTACGCCAGCATTATGGCGCGCGCCTGCCGATTATTGGTTTAGTGCCTGCCTTAAAACCAGCAGTTGCTGCCACGCAAAGTGGTGTGGTGGCTGTGTTGGCGACGGCTGGCACGTTACGCGGTGACTTGTTTAATACAGTGATTCGGCAGATTGCTGAGCCTGCTGGTGTGCACGTGTTGACGGCGTTTAGTGCGGCTTTAGTGCCATTTGTGGAGCAAAACCAACACCACTCAATCGAATGCGAGCAAGAATTACACCGTGTGTTACAGCCACTGTGCGCTGCTGGTGCAGATCAATTGGTACTGGGTTGCACGCATTATCCATTTTTAAGCCCCGCGATTGGTCGGGCAATAGGTACACAATTAACCTTAATTGATTCCGGCGCCGCAGTGGCGCGTCAGACTGTTAGGGTGTTGATTGATCATGGTTTATTGCGTCCGATACATACGCAGCCAGTATTCTTTCAGTATGCGGTGACCGGTGATCCAGAGCATGCTGCACCGATTGTCGCGCAGTTGGTGGCATTGCCATTTCGTCGAGTGATGGTTTATTGAGCTGCTACCGTTCTATGGTTGCAGGCGCTTACGAGGGCTTGTACACTGCGTTTTACTGTTGCATGGAAGTTAGACAGCTCGTATTCAGTCTATTGCTAAGCCAGTTCATTGCTAGCCAAATTGAGTACGCTCAGAGAGAAAGATCATGATCGACAAGCGATATCACGTTTTTATTAGTACCACAGAAGCCGATATGCATGCCGAAAGAGTCGTTTTATCACAGACTCTGGTCAGTCAAGGATTTTTTTCGTGGGGGCTAGAACAGCGAACCCCACTGACTACGGCATTTGCGCGCCGCCAAATCGATGATTGTGATTACTTTATTCTGATGCTTGGCAGCCGTTATGGTGAGCTGTCTGCATCTGGGGTGAGTTATATGCATCTCGAGTATATTTATGCGGTGACCAAGCAAAAACCGATTTTAGTATTGATGTACGAAGCCCCCGAAAGTCGTGCCGATGAGTTTCAAGACCAAACCCCAGAGGGCAAGCTGAAGTTTCTCGATTTTCGGCGGCAGTTGCAGCGTGAGCGCGACATGGTGATGACCTTTCGGGATTTGCGTGATTTAGAGGTGGCGATTCGGCATACCATGCCGCAGTTTTTAACGCGCTATCCGGCACAGGGTTGGATTCGCCCCAATCAGCAACAGGTGCAGCAATTACAAGACGAAAATGAGCAGTTACGGCAAAAGCTGATTCAGCTTGAGCAGCAGCAGCCACGTCCTAGCAGTACAGCACAGCGGCCGATGGATTTGCCACAAGTGCAAGGCCATGAAGAAATCGCTTTTGATTATAAAGTGCATGCCTATCAAGATGGTAACTTTCGAGAGTTGCGCCCACAGCGCAAGTTGAGTTGGAATGACTTGCTGATGGTGATTGGGCCGGGCTTTAGCCCTGCGATGCCAGAAGACAGTTTTGCCAAAATCCTCAATGACTATTTAAATAGTACTGCGCTGGCTGATGTGCGAGATGTGATGCCACGTGCCCATGCCGTGGCACGCTGCCAGATTAATATCCGCGCGCTACACATGATCAAGACTCAGTTTAAAAATAATACGTGGATTGTGCCAGTCGGTCGTGATGATCGGCAGCGAGTGTTATGGGAGTTATCTGCGGTTGGTGAGCGACAATTGTCACGTTTGATGCAGCAGCACATGAATAGTCGAGCTTGACCTGATGGTCACGCCTCTGTTCAGTCTTTCACTCGCTCTGTGTGGGTGATTTTCTGCTAGGGTAGTGCGCTACTTATTGGATGACGGTCGGAGTCAGTATGCGTCCTCAACACGCTCCTGAAATTGCAATTTTACTGGCCAATTTAGGCACGCCAGATGCTGCAACCCCAACGGCAGTTGCGCGGTATCTACGCCAATTTTTGTCTGATCCACGCGTGATCGAAATTCCTAAGTTTATTTGGGCGATCATCCTGAATCTGCTGGTGATTCCACTGCGTAAAAAACGCGTGGCACATGCCTACGCGTCGATCTGGCAGGATGGCGACTCGCCGATGCGCAACATCTTAAAGCAACAGAGCCAAGCACTACAGCAGCGGCTGGAGGGGCAGTTTGGTGCGTTTCGGGTATCGGTACATCCCGTCATGAGCTATGGACAGCCCGCGATTCCAGAAACCATGGATCGCCTACGCGCCGCAGGTGTGGAGCATTTTGTGGTACTGCCCCTGTTTCCACAATTTTCGGCGACCTCAAATGCTGCCGTATATGACGCGGTGACGCGTTGGACACAGACCCAGCGCAATCTGCCGTCACTGACCATTTTAAAAGACTATTTTGCACATCCAGCTTATATCGCGGCCTTGGCTGACAGCGTGCGTCGCCATCAGGCACAGCATGGCGTGCCAGATAAATTGCTGATGTCGTTTCATGGCATTCCACAGCCGTATGCGGATAAAGGCGATCCGTACCCGAAGCGTTGTCGCTGCACGGCTGCTCAGTTGGCACAGGCGTTAGGCTTGCGTGAGGATCAGTGGCAGATTAGCTTTCAGTCACGCTTTGGCAAGCAAGAGTGGGTCAAGCCGTATACCGATACCATCTTGAAAGATTGGGGTGCACAGGGTGTGCAGTCGGTACACGTAATCAGCCCTGCATTTTCGGCCGATTGCTTAGAAACTTTAGAAGAACTCTCTATCGAAAATCGTGAGACATTTTTACACGCGGGTGGTCAGACGTATCATTATATTGCTGCCTTAAATGCTGATGTGGCACATATTGATTTATTAGAGCGATTGAG
>JBBKWW010000204.1:0-10007 GCA_037969155.1 Moraxellaceae bacterium | reverse complement strand
GCGGGTAAACCTTGCAGAGTCACCCAAAAAATACCTGTGACTTCGGTTGCGTGAATATCCAATACTTTGGCATTCAGACCTGCTTTAATGAGGTTTTGGCCGAGTTTTGTGGCCAGATCGGCAGGTACTGTGTTGTTGGTCACGCTGGTTTGCGGTGCGTCAGCGGTGGCCGCGCTGCTGACTGGCTGCGAATTACTGCTACAGGCAGACAGCGCTACAACCATGGCGAGTAGGCTGGTGCGTAGCGGAATATGTAAGGCTTGGGTCAGCATGAAAAATCCTTGAGATGTTGGCTGTTAAAGACCGCGAATCAGCGTCGAGATGCGCTGTAGCATAGCAAAAAGCCTGTCATGAATAGCTGAGCAACTGTATTAAAATGATAGGCGTTTAGATTGCCCGACAGACTCTCACGCCCGACCTAGCGACAAACACTAGCCACGTGGATGATGTGCTTGGTGCAGCTGTTGCAATCGGGCGCGGGCAACGTGGGTATAAATCTGCGTGGTGGACAAGTCACTATGCCCCAGCAACAGTTGTACGACGCGTAAGTCTGCGCCGTGATTGAGTAAATGGGTGGCAAAGGCATGGCGCAGCGTATGCGGCGACAAGTGCGCGTCGATGCCTGCCAGTCGCGCGTAGTGCTTAATGATGTACCAGAAGTTTTGGCGGGTCATAAAGCCGCCTTGTTGGGTCAAAAACACCGCGTCGATAGTTTTGTTCCGATTTAGGCGCGGCCGACTCTCGCGCAGATAGTGTTCTAGGTGGTCATTGGCGATTTCACCCATCGGAATTAGGCGGGTTTTTTGGCCTTTACCGGTGACACGCAATACCCCTGCGTTCAGATTCACGTGATCTAGAGTCAGTCCGAGTAACTCTGATACCCGTAGTCCGCAGGCATACAGCAGCTCAAGCATGGCTTTGTCACGCAGGCCAAGCGGGCTATCCAGAGCGGGGGCGTTCAGTAAGCGCTCGACATCGGCTTCGGACAGATCTTTCGGCAACGGTCGGCCTAACGCGGGACTGACCTGCTCAGCGGTGGGGTCGTCCTCACGCTGGCCGATTTGGCGTAAAAATTGAAAATAATGCCGTAGTGCGGACAGCATGCGACTGATTGAGCGTGGGCTATGCGCAAGCTGTTGGCGGTGTAATAACCAGTCTTGTAGCTGCGTGGCTGACCAATCTTCGAGTGTCATCGGGCTAAATTGCTGTGCTTGGCAGAGGTCACTCAAATAGGCCGTGCGGGTATGTGGACTGACCGCTTGTGCCACCAAATGATCGCGAAAGCGCTGCAAATAAAACGCATCAGCAGGCAGCGCAATCGTGGTGGGTTGGCGCGGGGTGCGGGCAGGGCGTGGCATCAATCAATGCTTCGCCAGTAGCACATCAGGGTCGGCTTTATGGTGAATGCCGTATTGATCGACCAAGGTGGTGCTGGCTTGATTCAGCCCTAATACCTCAACCAACATCCCGTTACGGCGTAGCTTTAACACCACTTTATCCAGTGACGCCACGGCCGTCACATCCCATAAATGCGCGTGTTGCAAATCGATCACCACTTGCGTAGCTGACGCTGTAAAGTCAAAGGCATTGACGAATTGTTCGGCAGACGCAAAAAATACCTGTCCTGTCACCTGATAGGTGCGGGTTTGGGTGGCTTCATCAAAGCGACTGTCGATATATAATAAATGCCCGATTTTATGCGCAAAAAATAGCGCCGAGAGCAATACGCCAGTCAGTACGCCATACGCCAAGTTATGCGTCGCCACGACCACCACAACCGTGGCAATCATCACGATATTCGAGGAGCGTGGATAATCACGGATTTTAAACACCGAATCCCAGTTAAAGGTACTGATCGAGACCATGATCATCACCGCCACCAAGGCCGCCATCGGAATCGTGCCGATCAGATCACTCATGAACACCACCATGACCAGCAAGAACACCCCAGCCAACAGGGTCGATAAACGCGTGCGGCCACCCGATTTGACGTTAATCATCGACTGACCAATCATCGCACAACCGGCCATACCACCCAGTAAGCCTGAGCCAATATTGGCAATGCCTTGACCACGACACTCACGGTTCTTGTCGCTAGCGGTATCGGTCATTTCATCGACAATCGTCGCCGTCATCATCGATTCGAGCAAGCCAACCACTGCCAGCGCCATCGAGTATGGGAAAATAATCTGTAAGGTTTCAAAGGTCAACGGCACATCTGGCCACAAGAAAATCGGTAAGGTATCCGGCAGTTGCCCCATGTCACCGACCGTGCGAATGTCCAGCTTGAGCAGTAGCGCGATGATGGTCAGCACCACAATCGTGACCAATGGCGATGGGATGAGCTTGCCGATTTTAGGCAGATATGGAAACAGATAAATAATGGCCAGACCCAATGCCGTCATCGCATACACCTGCCATGTGACGTTGGTCAGTTCAGGCAGTTGCGCCATAAAAATCAAAATCGCCAAGGCATTCACAAAGCCAATGACCACTGATTTAGACACAAAGCGCATCAAGCTGCCCAGCTTGAGTAGTCCCATCACAATCTGAATCAGCCCGCATAACAGCGTCGCCGCCAGCAAATACTCAAGGCCGTGGGTTTTGACCAAGATCACCATCAGCAATGCCATCGCGCCGGTCGCCGCCGAAATCATCGCAGGGCGACCACCGACAAACGAGATCACCACGGCAATACAAAAGGATGCATACAAGCCGATTTTTGGATCAACACCGGCAATAATCGAAAATGCAATGGCTTCGGGAATCAACGCCAACGCCACGACTAGACCCGATAGCACATCGCCACGGACGTTTGAAAACCATTGTTGCTGAATGGATTGCCACATCAGAAAAATCACTCAAAAAGGCATGCCCAAACGAGGCGTGTCATACAGCATCGCATCGGGCAAAACATGAATAAAAAATAGCGAACAGCAGTAAGTCTCCTTAAATAAGGTGACAAAAATTATTTAAATCAGGATGTTATGGTGGACTGACTGGCATAAAAAAATGTGATCGGCACGGCGAAATCAGCGCAAATCATAACACAGACCGATATCAGCGGCCAGATTTTGGTCAGACAGTTGGTTTTTTAGCCACCGTGTTAAATGATGTTATGCTGTTTTTAACTGAATATGAAATCGGAGAAATTGGATGACAGGGGTCGCCATAGGTCTAGAAGTGTATCTGTCTTTGGCAGTGTATTTTTTGGTGATGTTAGGAATTGGTTGGTATGGCTTTGTGCATTCGACCGGTGATTTGTCCGAATATATGTTAGGTGGCCGCAAGATGGGGCCGAGTGTCACTGCCTTATCAGCCGGTGCGTCTGATATGAGCGGCTGGATGCTGATGGGCTTGCCCGGTGCGATTTTTGCGGCGGGTTTGACTGAGGCATGGATTGCGGTCGGCTTGGCGATTGGGGCGTATTTAAACTATGTGTTTATTGCACCACGCTTACGCACCTATACCTTCGTGGCCAAAGACTCACTGACCATTCCAGATTTTTTTGAAAATCGCTTTGTGGATGACACTCGATTATTACGGCTGATTTCGGCAGTGATTGTACTGGTGTTTTTTACCTTATATACCTCGGCCGGTATGGTGTCGGGTGGCGTGTTATTCGAAAGCGCTTTCGGCTTGGATTATCGTGTGGGCTTGTTGGTGACATCAGCCGTGGTGGTGTCGTATACCCTGTTTGGTGGCTTTCTCGCGGTCAGCATGACTGATTTTGTGCAGGGGGTCATCATGTTCCTTGCGCTGGTATTGGTGCCGTTGGTGGCGTTTCACAGTATTGGCGGTGTGGGAGAGACCTTTGATATTATTCGCGCGATTGACCCGAATCTGACCTCGATGACGCAAGGGCTGACCGTGATTGGTTTTATAAGCTTGATGTCGTGGGGCTTGGGCTATGCAGGGCAGCCGCATATCATCGTGCGCTTTATGGCGATTCGTGATGTCAAATCACTGACGGCAGCGCGTCGCATCGGCATGACGTGGATGCTGGTGGCGATTATCGGTGCGGTGCTGACGGGACTGACGGGGCTGGCCTATGTCACCCAAAACGGCTTGTCGTTACAGAACCCTGAGACGGTGTTTATTTATTTATCACAGTTATTGTTCCATCCGTTGATTGCAGGGTTTTTGTTGGCGGCGATTTTGGCGGCGATCATGAGCACGATTTCATCACAGCTTTTGGTCACATCAAGTGCGCTGGTCAGTGATTTTTATAAGACTTTTTTGCGCAAACAGGCTGGTGATCAAGAGCTGGTGCTGATGGGGCGGCTGGCCGTGCTGTTGGTAGCATTGGTGTCGCTGGCGCTGGCCTATACGCCAAATGATACGATTTTGGGCTTGGTCGGTAATGCGTGGGCGGGCTTTGGTGCGGCATTTGGCCCTGTGATTATCATGAGCTTGTATTGGAAAAAAATGAGCCGTTGGGCGGCGTTGGCGGGCATGTTAACCGGTGCGCTGACTGTGGTCGGCTGGATCTATATTCCGAATCTGAAGGCCAGTATGGGCGGTCTATACG
The DNA here is from genome assembly GCA_037969155.1 of Moraxellaceae bacterium. Lineage (GTDB taxonomy): Bacteria > Pseudomonadota > Gammaproteobacteria > Pseudomonadales > Moraxellaceae > JAYXXU01. The sequence goes on along the minus strand of JBBKWW010000204.1, from coordinate 5,476 downwards.
AGATGGTGCCGGGTTTTGTTTTGAGCTTGTTGGCGATTATCGTGGTGAGTGTCCTCACAGGGCATGCGCGTCCAGTGGTGCGTGCGGGCTTTGATGATTTTGAGGAAAAGCATGATGAGGCGTTAAAGCCTTAAGATCGGTAGACATTGTTGTGACTGTGGCTGAAACGTCAACCGAGCCTAGGGTCGGTTGACCAGAAAGTAAGGATTTTTGATAAAAAGTTCGCTATGATGGGTATTGCGAATCATTATCAGTTGTTTCTCGTCCTTAGTTTCTGATCCCACGTCATGAGGTGGCCTGTGCTGTTATCTGAATTGCCGCGTGATGTCGCTGCCACGATTGTGTCGGTGGATACGCATGCGGTCGATGATCCCATCAGCCAACGTTTGTTGGAGCTGGGTTTTGTGTGTGGTGAGCAGGTCAGGTGTACCGCTGTTGCGCCGTTTGGTGCTGATCCGATTCTGGTGCAGGTCGGCTACACCCGCTTTGCGTTGCGCGTGTCTGAGGCGCGGCGGGTTCATGTGCAACTGAGTGAGGTCGTCAGATGAGTCAGTCACTCAAGGTCGCTGGCGGATCGCTGGCGCAGATTGCGCTGGTCGGCAATCCCAATTGCGGCAAAACATCTTTATTTAATCGATTGACGGGCACACGACAAAAAGTCGCCAACTATGCAGGCGTGACAGTTGAACGCAAAGAAGGCCGTTTGCAATTGCCGTCAGGCCGTCAGCTCAAAATTTTAGATTTACCCGGTGCCTATAGCTTGCAGGCGACCAGTCCTGATGAGGCGATTACTCGCGCGGTGTGTTTGGGGGAGTTGGCGGGTGAGTCGCGGCCTGATCTGCTGGTCTGTGTGGTCGATGCGACCAATCTACGCCTGCATCTACGCTTTGTGTTAGAGCTACGCGCGCTCGGTCAGCCGATGCTGTTGGTGCTGAACATGATGGATGATGCCAAACGGCGTGGCATTCAGATTGATCAAGCTTTACTGTCCAAAAAACTCGGCTTGCCTGTGGTGACGACGGTTGCCACTCATACCGATGGCGTACAGGCCTTATTGCAGCAACTGGATCTGGAGTGGCAGGATTGGGTTGCGCCCACTGCTATTGATGCGCCAGATCGCCATCAACAGGTGCGCGAGTTACTGGCAGAAACGGTGCAGATGACCACTGTCACCGATCAGCGTGATGATCGATTAGACCGTGTGCTATTACATCCCGTTTGGGGCTTGCTCAGTCTGGCTTTGATCATGTTTTTGATCTTTCAGGCGGTGTTTGCGTGGGCAGCGCCATTGATGGATGGCATTGAGGTGCTGTTTGGCAGTATCAGTGCATTGATCGGTACGCAGATGAGTGAGGGTGTGCTGAAGAGTCTGGTACTCGATGGCATCATTGCGGGGATTGGCGGGGTGCTGATCTTTTTGCCACAGATCTTGATTCTATTCTTATTTATTTTAATTCTGGAAGAGTCGGGCTACTTGCCGCGTGCTGCATTTTTGCTGGATCGCTTGATGTTTAAATCTGGCCTGAGTGGACGATCATTTATTCCGCTGTTGTCGAGTTTTGCCTGTGCGGTACCCGGCGTGATGGCGACCCGCAGCATTCAAGATCCGCGTGATCGCTTGGCGACGATTATGGTCGCGCCGCTGATGACCTGTTCGGCACGTTTGCCGGTGTATGCGTTGTTGATTGGCGCATTTATTCCCACGCAAACAGTCGCTGGCTTGTTTAATTTGCAGGGTTTGGTGTTGTTTGCGCTGTATGCGGCAGGGATTGCCAGCGCATTGGCAGTGTCGTGGGTCATGAAAAAAATCCATCGTGATCGTACCGAACATGCCTTGCTGCTGGAGCTACCGAGCTATCGCGTGCCCTCGTGGCGTAGCGTGTCGCTGGGGCTGTATGAGCGGGCGAGTATTTTCTTAAAGCGGGTCGGTGGCATTATTTTGGCACTGACGATTTTGTTGTGGTTTTTGGCCAGTTTTCCTGCACCGCCAGACGGGGCGACCCGCGCCGCGATTGATTACAGCTTTGCCGGTCAGTTGGGGCATTTGATTGCGCCGTTTTTTGCGCCGTTGGGGTTTTCTTGGCAAATCTGCATCGCCCTCATCCCTGCGATGGCGGCGCGTGAGGTGGTGGTGGCTGCGCTCGGCACAGTGTACGCACTGTCGGGCAGTGATGATGCGTTGGCGCAGCAATTGAGTCCGCTGTTGGCCGATCAATGGTCATTGGCGACGGCGTTGTCGCTGCTGGTGTGGTTTGTGTTTGCCCCGCAATGTATTGCGACGCTGGCCACGGTGCGCCGCGAAACAGGCTCATGGCGGCATGTCTCGATCATGACCGCGTATCTGTTTGGGTTGGCCTATCTGATGGCGATGCTGACCTATCAAGGTGCGGTGGCGTTGGGTTGGGGCTAACCCAATATCCATAACCCAACATCCACGTTCACATCCAATACAAGGAGTCATGCCCATGCAAGAACTGATTGTTGGACTACTGGTGACGTGGAGTGTGTGGCGCGTGTTGCGGCGCTTTGCCGCGCAGCCGCTATATCGTGGACAATTGCGGCTGGCCAATCTGATCCAGCAGGTCGGCTGGTTAGGTCTGGCGGCATGGCTCACGCCTGTTGCGCCAACTGCGGCTGGCTGTGGCAGTGGTTGTGATGGCTGTGCGTCAGGCTCTGCGGCGAATGCTGCACCGAACGCTGCGTCACGCTGTGCGAGTCATCCAGCCGCAGAGGTGGATACTGATCATGAGCAAGCTGCACCCGTGCAGTGGCGTTGATCGGCTGCACGGTTCTGACTTGTCCACAGGGCAAACCAAGCTGCTCTGCGCTGTGCCAACGCCCATCGAGGTGATTGAGCAGGGTTTGCACCACGTTTTTGACGAGGCAGCGAGCAATCCAAAACTTCAGGCGTGGATCATCCACTGCGATATCGAGTTTGGCGCGTCGCAGTTGTTGCCAAAGCTGCCGCTGCTCAGAGGGCACACTGGACAATTGCGCAGGGCTGGGTTCTGTATGGATGGGCTGATCTGTCCCGTTCAAACTTTCAAAAATCGGTTTTTCGCTCTTAGAAGAGTTCTTTGTGTTCTCTTTGGTAGTCTTTGTATAACCAAGGCCACATGCTGAGGGAGTGGATGACCGCAGCGTGAGGGAATGGTTGGCCGCAGCTTGTGGGCTGACCTCCATCAGACTGAGGGGATCAGGATCGTCATTTGAAGGCGGCACAAAATCCGCCAAATCGGCAATTTTGGCATAGTCGATACGGTAATAATTGGTGCGATTCGAGCGGTGTGGGCTGAGTTTTTCGATGTGAATCACGCCGAGTTTTTTGAGCTTGGTAATGGCGCGTTCGATGCTGGCCACGCTCCAACACGGCAACACGCCGTGCCATTGGTCGAGGGTGTTGTAGATCCACTTGTGGCCGTCGTGACGGATGCCGATTTTGGCTTGTAGGCTGAGGTAGTGTAGTTGCTGTAAAAATACCGCTTCGAGGATGCCAAACGCGGCGGCGAGCGTCGGTAAAATAATAATCGGGGTATCGCGGGTGAGGAGTTTTGGGCGTGCGGGGTCGTTGCCCTGAATGTGTGTGTTCATGCTGGCGTTTCCTTTGAGAGGTTTTTCTGCCATCCACTTGTCACGGTGGGGTGGCAGACCAAACGGGGGTGACAATACCGCCTCAAAGGTTGCGGCCAGCCCGAAGGCTGCCCCGTTTGATCCACCATAACAATGGTACACCGTAACGGCGCGCACAAAAAAAGTCGCTGGGCGACTGTATGCGCCTTTGAGTTAGCGGGTTGTCACGCCCGATCCTAGTGCTTTTCTAGGATGGATGTAGGAAAGCATGTGTAGAGGTGGAGTGTCAAGCAGCTAGTGTTTATTTTTCAATTAGTTTTTCAACCTTTGCTAAAAATTGAGTTATTTGAAGTTTTTCGGTTTTTTCTTTTGCTGCATCAGCTTTTCTTCTTTGCATAAATTCATCAAATCTATCTTGATTAAATAAAGTCGCAGATACTATATTTTCATTTTTCAGAATGATCTCAATCGTTTCATCCTCGCTTCGGTTGTATTGGGTTGCAGACTTTACCTCAAGAGTATCTTTTTCTCTATATCCACTGAGTTTAGGTAGTAAGCTGATTGTCTGGTTGGCTGTATTGACCTCATCAATTTCCGATGTGTTTACAACAATTCCAACATAGAATTTCCGATCACTCATATGGATCATTAAGAGTGTGTCTTCCGAAAAGGATTCGTAAATCAGGGCGTCCAAAGGGTTTTTCATACAGAAATCTTTATATTTCATGTGCTTGTAAAATCCGAAGGTGGTTAGTTTTTTCTTATCGGCTTCCTTTTTTAGAAATTTTGAGTATTTGAGCCATGCTTGAGTTCTGGGTAATATGTGTGACCATGCCAAGGCAACAAGCAGAGAGTTGATTGTTATTTCAATTAGAAAAGACAGTCTATTGTTGGTTGTATTTGCTTGAGATTCTATTTCTCCTGTGTTGCTGAGTTCAGATAGGGTTTTTATAACCAATTTATATGGATTAAATGGTGCTTCTGGTATCAGATGAAGCAAGCTCGTACAAACAAAAGATAAAATTACACATATCAAACCAATATATGCGCTTTTAAGGTATAAGAGCTGACCAGAATGTCTATGTAATGTCAAAAAATGAGCTGGATGCTTGTGAATAACATAATATCCACTAATCAATATTGGTAGGAGTAGAAGAAGGAGCAAAAGACTATATCTCCTCTGTTTGTTTACTATTTTGGGGGCTGGCGGCAGAGGACGTGCTGGAGTTTAGAAGGCTTTCTTTTGCTGATTTCACCGACTTACTTAGTCCTCCTTGATTGGAAACACGCATTGAGCTATTGAGGTGTTTAGCCATTTTCTCAGCTCTTGTTTTTTCCTCAGCAGACATCGAGACGCCTATCATGTTCCAGAAGCTCATGATGGATTCACCTTTTTAGATCAAAGAACCAATGATTTTATTCTAGAGCCTTATGTAGCGAGTTGTTTAACTAATTACAAAATTCTTTTTCTATCCATGTATGATCATCAGTACTAAACCCCAGCAGTTCCCGCCGTGCATAACGCACCGGCTGCGCGTTACGGCTGGGGCGATCATTCAGTCCGTACTGGTGAACACGAGCGATCTGGGCGTTGCGACCCGCCAGACCGACCGCAGCATGCCCGCTGCTGTACTGAGTCTTAAGCTGGCGCGGTAACTTGTTAAACATTGCACCACGGCGATAGGCATAACCATATTGTCAGCCCTCGCCAAAACGCTTCATCTGACCCATCACATCATAAACAATTGGCGGGCTTTGGCAAACCTGCCAAACGACTCAGCGTGCGTGCGACCAATCCCGTTTGGAAGTCCGCCATGAGTTGGGCGTTACTGATCTGGTCGCCAAGCTGCTTCACCAAAAAACGAATCAAAGGCCGCGTCGCTGGTGCATGCTCAAAACGCTGATA
>JBBKWW010000203.1:0-3381 GCA_037969155.1 Moraxellaceae bacterium | reverse complement strand
ACCGATGGCGACACAGGAAACCACGCATGACAGCCAGCATGACCGTTCAGCAGTTTGTGCCACAGACCGAATCCGCCGCAGCCGAAGCCCTGATCACGCCTGCGCACCAAGATCACCATACAACGGCCAGTGTTGCAACAGATGCAGCACCCAAGCGTTTATACATCGAAACGCAGGGCTGCCAAATGAACGCCTATGACTCTGATCGGATGGCAGATCTGCTCGGCGACTCGCATGGTTATGTACTGACCGACGATCCAGCGGATGCCGACGTGCTGCTGATGAACACCTGCTCAATCCGCGAAAATGCCCAAGAAAAAGTCTTTAGTGAGCTGGGTCGCTGGCGCAAGCTTAAACAACAAAGACCCGAACTGATTATCGGCGTGGGTGGCTGCGTCGCCTCACAAGAAGGCGAAGGCATTCAACAGCGTGCGCCGTATGTCGATATGGTGTTTGGCCCGCAAACCATCCACCGCTTGCCGCAAATGCTGAACCAGCACGAACTGAACAAACACCAGTTTAAATCCAATAAAATCAGCCTCGTCGATATCTCCTTTCCTGAGATCGAAAAATTCGACTTTTTACCCGAACCGAAAGTCGAAGGCTATAAAGCCTTTGTGTCGATTATGGAAGGCTGCTCCAAATACTGCTCGTTTTGCGTCGTGCCCTATACACGCGGCGAAGAAGTGTCGCGGCCACTCGATGACGTGATTGCCGAAGTCGCTGGCCTTGCTGCCAAAGGCGTGCGTGAAGTCACCCTGCTCGGCCAAAACGTCAACGGCTATCGTGGCGACACCTTTGATGGGCAGATCTGTAACTTTGCTGAACTGCTACGCTTGGTCGCTAAAATTCCGAATATCGGTCGGATTCGCTACACCACCAGTCATCCACTAGAGTTTTCGGATGAGTTGATCAATGTCTATGCAGAACTGCCAGAACTGGTTTCACACCTGCATTTACCCGTGCAAAGTGGTTCAAACCCAGTCTTGGCGGCGATGAAGCGCAACCATCAAGTCGATATTTATATCGAAAAAATCGCCAAACTACGCCAAGTGCGGCCAGATTTGCATTTGTCTAGTGACTTTATTATCGGCTTCCCCAATGAAGGCGATGCCGAGTTTGCCGAGACTTTACAGTTTATTAAAGATCTGGATTTTGATCATTCGTATAGCTTTATCTATTCCAAACGTCCCGGTACGCCTGCGGCAGAACTGCCCGACCCAACGCCAGAAGACGTGAAAAAACAGCGTCTATCCGAGGTGAAAGACGTGCTAAAAGCCTCCACCATCGCCAAAACCAACGCGATGCTCGGCCAAACCTTGCGCGTGCTGGTCGAAAAAACCTCAGATCGCCATGCACACATGCTGATCGGCAGCGCGGACAATACCCGTTTGGTGCAATTTATCGCAGATCCAACCCTGATTGGTCAGTTTGTCGACATTGAAGTGACTGACATTTTGAGCATGAATCTGGTACAAGGGAACTTACTGCGCGCTGAAGCAATGGCTTGACCCTGCCACGCCGCGTCCTGTGCCATTTTTGTTGATTGAGGATATTTCTTGACTGCATCTATTAGCCGTACTGTTGAGTTTTCTGGCATCACGCTAGAGCGATTACAATCCATGTTGGGCGCGTATAACGCCCACCTTAAACTGATTGAACAACGACTTGAGGTCAAAATCGCCCAGCGCGGTGAGACCTTTATGATCGACGGTGAACTTGATGCGGTATCGCGGGCAGAAGCTCTACTCGAACGCCTGCATGCCGAAACAGCCGAAGTCCGCATCTTGACCCCAGAGCATTTACACCTGTTGATTCAAGGCAGTCAGACCGAACGCGACTATACCGAAAACGCTGACGGTGAGCTCAACGTCTGGCTACAAACCCGTAAAGGTAAAATCCACCCGCGTGGCGCGAATCAACGCCGTTATGTGCAGCGGATTTTACAAAGTGACATTTCGTTTGGGGTTGGGCCTGCGGGGACGGGTAAAACCTATCTGGCGGTCGCGGCGGCGGTCGATATGCTGGAACGCAATGAAATTCAGCGGATTTTATTGGTGCGTCCTGCGGTAGAAGCCGGTGAAAAACTCGGTTTCCTGCCCGGTGATCTGAGCCAAAAAATCGATCCGTATCTGCGCCCGCTGTATGATGCGTTGTACGAGATGCTGGGCTTGGATAAAGTCGCCAAGCTGATCGAACGCCAGATCATCGAGGTCGCACCACTGGCCTATATGCGCGGTCGCACCTTGAATCATTCGTTTGTGATTTTGGATGAGGCGCAAAACACCACGCCAGAACAGATGAAAATGTTTTTGACCCGATTGGGCTTTGGCTCGCGGGCGGTGATTACTGGCGACATTACCCAGGTGGATTTGCCACGCGGTCATCAGTCTGGTTTGGCGCATTGTTTAAAAGTGCTGGCCAATATCGACGAGATCCACATCACGCACTTTCATTCGCGCGATGTGGTGCGGCATCAGTTGGTACAAAAAATCGTCGAAGCCTACGAAGGCTGGGATGATCAACAGCACAAGCTGAGTGAGCAAACCCGCATAGAGCGCCAAGCCAAGCTACAAGCCGCGATGAATCAAAATGATCAGGCCGCGGACTTGCAACATGAGCCGCATCACGAGCAGCAAGGTGACGCATGAGTGAACTGGATACAGATTGGTTGGATCTGGCGATTGAGTGGGCGGATGAGCTTGCACCCGATTCAATTCCGGCGGCATTAGACGACAGTCAGCTTCAGCATTGGGTCAGCACCGCGCTGACTCATCTGGACGCGGCGCAAGACTGTGATTTGTCGATTCGAATGGTCGATTTGGCCGAAAGTCAGCAATTGAACGCGGATTATCGTGGCAAAGATAAACCAACCAATGTGCTGTCATTTCCGAGTGATCTACCCGAAGAAATGGCCCAGATAATTGGTTATCGGCCATTGGGTGATTTGGTGATCTGTTGGCCGGTGGTGCAAGCTGAGGCTGCTGAACAGCACAAGTCAGTGGTCGATCATTTGTGTCATTTGACCGTGCATGGCGTGTTGCACCTGCTCGGTTATGACCACGAAACCAGCGATGCCGATGCGGAGGAGATGGAAGCGTTAGAGGTGGAAATTTTAGGGAAATTGGGGGTGAGCAATCCGTATTAAGGGGTTAGCCGTAATCAGCTTCACTCTGGAAAAAACCCCTGATCCAAAATCTGCTCAGGTGTCCAAATACAGCTTTCAAGGAAGCTATCTAGCCCCGTTTCACTAGCGGCTATACCCCTTGCCTTACCCCAAACCATCGCCATCCACTCCACATCATTCAAAAATGGCTTTAAGCTCGGTGTACTCTTCAAATCGTAGGCAATCTCTTTACGCTGCTCCTTGATGGTAATCTG
>JBBKWW010000202.1:0-8129 GCA_037969155.1 Moraxellaceae bacterium | reverse complement strand
GAGGCTCATGCGCTTTTACCAAAACCAGCTGATCTATTCTGCCTCAGATTTTATTCAATTTATGAAGTGCCGTTATGCCAGTCAGCAAGCTTACCAACAGGTTCACCGTCTGCATGAGCAAGGCGTGACTGCGGCGAGTCAGCACATCGTGGTTGACGACACGACCCAGCTGTTACAGCAGCGCGGTCTACAGCATGAAGATGATTATTTACAGCAGCTTAAACAGCAGCATGCAACAGTGGTTGAGATTGAGCATCGTGACCTTGCGACCGCAGCAGAGCTCACGCGTGTGGCGATGCGCTCAGGGGCTGAGATTATTTATCAGGCGACCTTTTTTCAGGGGCAGCGGGCAGGACATGCGGATTTTTTGCGGCGGGTCGAACAGCCCTCGCAGCTGGGCGCGTGGTCGTATGAAGTGATCGATACCAAACTCGCCAAGCAAGTACGGGTGGATTTTTTATTACAATTGGCATTTTATAGTGATTTATTGGCGCAAGAGCAGGGCGTGCTGCCGACACAGCTGTATGTGGTGCTTGGAACGCAACAGGAAGCCCGTATAGCGACGCATCGAGTGTGGGCGTACTACCAGCTGCATCAGGGCGAGTTCTTGCGTCAGATCGCTCAGCTGGCCGCACAGGCGCTATATCCCGTGCCCTGTGCTGCCTGTCAGTATTGTCCTTTGCAACAGGCCTGTGAGCAGCGTTGGCAGCAAGATCAGCATCTGAACCGACTGGCGGGCATTAGTCAGGTACAGCTTGCCAAGCTTGAACGTATTGGTATTGCGAGTATCCCTGCACTGGCCAAATGGCCACCACAGCATCCCATCAAAGGCATCGCCAGTGAAAGCTTGGCGCGTCTGGTGCATCAAGCCCAGCTACAGCATCAGTCGAACCATACGGGGCAGGCCTATGTAGAGGTGTTGCCTGCGGTGCACGCGGCGCGTGGTTTTGCGTTACTGCCGCAGCCGTCAGTACATGACCTATATTTTGATATGGAAGGTGATCCACTGACCGTGGGCGGGTTGGAATATCTCTTTGGGTTGCTGTTACCACCGTATGATCAGAGTGGTTTTGAGACGTTTTGGGCACTCAAAAAATCTGATGAAAAAGCCAGCTTTGAGCGGTTTATTGATCGGGTGATTGCGCACTGTACGCAATACCCAGACGCACATATTTATCACTACGCGCCCTATGAGCCGACTGCGCTCAAGCGCCTGATGACCGAATACGCCACTCGTGAAGCAGAAGTGGACTGGTTACTCCGTCAACAAAAACTGGTTGATTTGTATGCAGTAGTACGTCATGCAATCCGTACCTCAGAGCCACGCTACTCGATTAAAAATCTTGAACGATTTTATATGCAGCAGCGTGAGGGTGAGGTCACGGATGCTGGTGCGAGCATTGTGTACTTTGCCAAATGGATGGATAGCCAAGAGCCTAAATTTTTGCAGGATATTGAAGCCTATAATTTAGATGACTGTATCTCCACGCAGCTGCTGCATCAGTGGCTACTGACCTTAAAACCTACCGATCTGGCGTTTCGGGCGAATGCTTCAGCCGATACCAGCACTGCGCCTGTGGTGATTTTGACCGAGGTCGAGCAAACGCTACAACGCTACGCCGAAAAATTACAGGTTGATCGGCTGGATCTGAGCCAGCCCTTGACTGAGCCGCAGCGGATTGATCACTTGATTTATCTGCTGTTAGATTTTTATCGTCGCTGTGATAAACCGATGTGGTGGCAGTATTTTGAGCGGTTGGCGAGCGATGTTGAAACCCTGCTAGACGACAACGAGTGTCTGGCACAGTTGCAGTTTATCGAGCAGCTGGACACTCCAAAAGGCAAACAAAATCTATGGATGCAGTATCAGTATACTGAGCAAGAAAGCAAACTGAAAGCGGGTCAGTATATCGAGCTACTCGGCGTGCCAAATTCAAACAATCCAGAAAAGTTGCTGAGTGTTAAAATCGAATCAATTGATGCGGCAAACGGTCATGTCGTGCTGAGCTGTAATAAAAAAATCAGCTTACCTGAGCAGCTTCCTGCGCTGTTGCCGATCCCGAAGCAGCTTTCTGGCTCACTTAAACAGCAGTTATTTGTGTTTGCTGATCGTTGGCTGGCAGGCACGGCACAAGACAGTGCTGTTGCCGCTTTTTTACGGCGTGACTTGCCTCAGCTTCGCCCAAATCAGCAAGGTGACACGACCCCCCCCAATCCGTTGCTAGATCCTGCACAAGCTGCTTTGCCGCAGATCTGTGAGCTGGTCAGCCGATTGGATCACAGCTATTTATTTTTGCAAGGGCCACCAGGGACAGGCAAGAGCTATACCGGCTCAAAGCTGATTATTCATTTGTTAAAACAAGGCCACCGTATCGGCGTCATGGCCAACTCACACCATGCGATTCATAACCTGCTAGACGCCGTCTGTCAGCGTGCCGCAGAGCAATCCTATGCACTGCGTGGCTGTAAAAAAATGACCAAGCACAGTCCTGAAAGTGAATATCAGCATTCAAGTTTTCAGAATATCGCCAGTAGTGCCGATGTGATGAATACGGATGCCAAGTTATTAGCGGGCACTGTATATTTCTTTGCCGATCCATTGTTTGCGGATGCTGAGCAGTCGTTAGATTATTTGGTGATTGATGAAGCAGGACAGGTGTCTCTTGCTGATGTGATTGTTGCCGCGCAATTTTGTAAAAATATCATCCTGCTTGGCGATCAAATGCAACTCTCACAACCGATACAGGGCTGTCATCCGGCAGAGTCTGGTTTGTCGGCGTTGGAGTATTTACTGGGGGAGGACGCGACGATTTCAGCGCAGCATGGTATTTTTTTAGATCACACCTACCGTGTGCACTCATCCATTAGTGAGGTGCTATCGACCCATATTTATGATGGTCGGCTGCGCTCAGCGGCGGTCGCTGATCAACGTCGCCTGATACTCACGCCTGAGTGTCAGCAGCAACTTCTGTCGACAGGGCTACTGTCATGGCCCGTCCAGCATGAAGGCTATAGTCAACGCTGTGAGCCGGAGGCACAAGCAGTGGCCGACTTGTTGCAGCAGTTGTGTCAGCAATCGGTGCAGGATGAAAACGGACAAATTCGCCAACTGACTTTAGAGGATGTGGTGATTTTGTCACCGTATAATCTACAGGTGAATTGCTTGATTGAGCATCTGCCTGTGGGCGCTCGTGTCGGTACGGTCGATAAGTTTCAAGGCCAAGAAGCTGCCGTGGTGGTGGTGTCGATGGCAACCTCGCATCCTGATCTATTACCGCGTGATATTTCGTTTGCTTATAGCTTAAATCGCCTCAATGTGGCGGTATCACGGGCGCAATGCTTGGCGATCATGCTGCACACTGATGCGATACGTTTGGCCTATGCCAGTCACTTGGAGGATGTGACTCGAATCAGTTTCTTTGCTGCGCTCACTGATGTTGCTGTGCCTATTCATACGATTTGATGTTACTTTTTAGCCTAAGCAAAAAAATGGCTTAGGCTGTTATACCAAAGTCGTTCCGATTTTCTTAATTACTGTAAGTTACATAATTACAGTAAGTAGTCTGTGCTCAATCTAACGCTGCTGATATTTTAGAGGTAGGCTTGAATCGCTTGCGTTTTTGATCGTGCTGGCTTTCGTTTTTCTGGCGCCTAGAACGTCCGCCATGAAACCTTGGCAGTGATGATCAACACTGCGACAGTATGTGACGCGAAGATGTACTAATGGCCTACTGCTTGCGCAAGCTTATGATTACACTGGTCGATCCACAATATCGTATAGATTAGGGTGTCCTAAATCTTTCAAGGATTGATCTCACATGACTTTTTTTGTTTCTATCAGTGATAAATGTACAGCCGATGCCAAACAATTTGGTGTCACCGAGTATTTGCAAGAGCTTGCCAGCACGATTGAGCGAGACCAAGCATTTTGGCAATTGGAGGCCTTTGAATACCCGTTCTGGGTCAAGAAGCGGCTAGGCAATCGACATACGCGATTGATCTGCCGTTTAGAGTCGCATCAGGTCGGTGCGATACAACATCATGTGCTGGTTTTTTTGCGTGTTTTACAGCGCGGGGGGCGTGAGTATGAGCAGTTGTTTGTCAATATCAAAAAATATGGCGAGGAGTTGTACCGCCAGGTCGATCATGCAGAGATCTTGCGTGAGTTAAATCAACGCAGCCAAGAAACGGCACTGGTTTCGCTGCCGAGTCCCTCACAAGAAGAAAATGGTTTTATTTATGCGGTGCGGTCACAGTACCAGCACACTGAGCTGCATCACCAGCGCGACATGATGTATGACTGTTGGAGCTGGGTGGAGCAAAGCTCAGCTAAGTTTGAAGAAGAGATGTTGCGCGAAATAGCGGATCGTCTGGTACAGGTGATTGGTGAGTCGTCTGTGGCGGCCATGAGCCGCGATGGCCAAACCGATGTCTATCTGCTCGGTGAATATGCCGGTTATCGGGTGCTGATGCTATGGTTTGTACAGCATCAGCTCAGTTGCCTGACCCTAGAGGCGATTGATGCGAGTGCGAACCTACCATTGAGTGAGCGGCATTTGTCGGTTGAGCAATTGCGTGAGGCCGCACAAACCACATCATTTGAGCAGTTTCAGCAGATGTTGAGTCGCATGGCACGGCGGGTGTATCCACAACTGGTCTGTTTGACACCGCATGAGTGGCTGACCGTACAGCATGATCAAGTGGCTAACTTGGCGTTATCGCCTGAAGAGGCCGAGATTTTAAGTGTTGCCCAGCGGCAGGAGCGGCCATTTCCGCTGTTTATCAATGGTCGGGCGGGTAGTGGCAAGTCCACGATTTTACAGTGTTTGTTTTCTGATTATTTGCATTACGCCTTACAAGAACAGACGCAAAGCCAGCCGATTTATTTTTCATGCAATCAAAAACTAGCGGATCGTGCCGCAGAGATGGTGTGGCAAATTGTACAACATAGCTGTCGCTATCATGCTGCAAACCAGCAGTCAGTGGCGCTGACTCGCCTGACTTTGCACAGCATGCGGCAGTATTGCGTGGAGTTTCGTCAGTTCTTGTACTTACAGCTCAGCGATACGGAGCGGCAGGCCTTTGCGGTGGGGCAACTGATTGAGTACGGCCAGTTTCGCCAGTTATGGGAGACCAAATTCGGTAAGCAACGCGAGGCACAGCAGCATTATCCTGCGAGCTTATGCTGGCATGTGATTCGCTGTTATATCAAAGGCCACCAAGCAGATGATTATCTTGATCCAGATGACTATGCCGAGCTTGGTGAAGATCTGCGGCATGTCACCGATGATCTGTTTACACTGATTTTTAATAAAGTCTGGCTGGGTTGGTATCAGGGGCTGTGCAAACAGGAGCGCTATTGGGATGACCAAGACTTGGTGCGGGTGCTGTTGCAACACGACCGGCTACAGCCGCAGTTTCCGGCGATTTTTTGCGATGAGGCACAGGATTTTACGCGGCTTGAGCTACAGGCGATTTTGCGGCTGAATTTGTTTACGGGCCGCAGCATTGATACGCATAGTATTCAGCGGATTCCCTTGGTGTTTGCGGGTGATCAGTTCCAGACCCTGAATCCCACTGGCTTTCGGTGGGAGTCGATCAAAGCGCAAGTGGTCGAACAGTTTATTTTTGCACTTGATCCGGCGCACCAGACCCGCCTGTCAGATATTAGCTATCGTGAGCTGACCTATAACTTTCGTTGCAGTCATCCGATTGCTTATTTTAGTAATGTGATCCATGGCTTACGCGCCAAGCTGTTTGGGCTGAAACAGCTACAGCCACAGCGTTCATGGCATAGCCACGACGGCGGCCGCGATGTGGTGTTTGTCGATATGAGTGATCAGCAGCTGTATTTAAGCTTAGCGAAACAGTACGATTTGGTGTTTGTCGTGCCGTGTGTCGATGGTGAGGAGCTGGAGTATCTGCGCAAAGACCCGGTGTTATCGGTGCTGATTCAAGTGCGTGAGCATGGCGGTACGAGTATTCCGATTTTAAGTGTTAACCGTGCCAAAGGTTTAGAGTTTTCACGGGTGGTGATGTATGGGTTTGCGCAGGATTGTCCCCCTGAGCTGAGTCTCACGAGAGACAATGACTGGTCAGATGGCCAAAAAATTCAGGTCGAGTACTATCTTAATCGACTGTATGTCGCGGCCACGCGGGCGCGTAGTCAGTTGTTATTGCTGGATGGTGCTGAGGATTATCAAGCATTCTGGTCAGCGTTTGGTGATCCGCTGGATGAACCGCTACAACTCAGACAGCTGCACACTGAGCAGGTGGACTGGACATCCTATCTGGGTCGCTTGCGGCGCGCAAAATTGGATGATCTGACCCCAGATGCCGATCAGATTCGCACTATGCAAAGAAACGCCGAGCAAATGCAGCAGCAAGGTTGGGAGCAGCACGATGCGTATTTTTTGCAGCAAGCAGCAGGGCTGTATCAGCAGCTTGGGATCGGTTATGAAAAACCGCAGCAGCATTGCTTGGCACAAATTGATTACTTAGAGCAGCGTTTTGCGGCGGCGGCAGCACGGTTCTTGCAGGTCGAGCAGCCGGAGTGGGCGTTTGAAAGCTTCTGGCGCGCGCAAGATTGGGGCAACGCCTATCTGACATTACAGCAATATACGGCTTTGGCGACGCGGCCAGAGCGTGAGTTTTTGGCATTGATGCATCAACGCGAGATCCGTGCACCGAATGGCTACGTGCAAGCCGCACAGTCCCTGTTGTCACAGCTGGATAAACTGACGGAGGAAACTGCCTATCGCAAGGCTTGGCAACAGATCATCATCGCGGTGATTGCACGGCTGCCGATGGATACAGCGGGGACGACGAGTGGCATGGCAACTGGCACGATATGGGGCGAGGTGTATCGAGTCAGTCATCGCCTAGACCAGCATGCCTATTTACACGGCCAGATTCATCCGAGTTATCTGGCGGAGTTTGCTTATCTGGCTGGACAGATGGCTGAGGCCTGCCAGTATTGGGAGGTCGCCCGTGCGGAGCATAAAATCCAGCCACCAACCCCACGCTATGAGCACGCGGTGATCGCCAGCCGCGATTTTCCAGATAATCTAGACGCATTGCTGAAGCTACAGGAATATCCGCAGATTGATCAGGCCATGCAAGATCATACGGATCCCAATGCGCTCAGCAGCAAAGTCTGGTCGGCGGTGTTTGATGCATTAAATCAATATGATCCGAACCAGCTTAAAGCGATTTTAGCCAAGCAACTGCCCGAACTCACTGATTTAACACTGTTCGAACTGCTCATTCAAAAACTGCAATCCGCCCACGCCTTTAACACGTTATACAAACGGGTTGAGCAACTCAAAACCTTGCGGAGCTGTACTGAAGGGTACTGGCCACTGGTACAGCAGGCATTGACTCAGTTATTGCCGACGCATCAGCAACTGCGTAGCCCCGAAGACATGCAGAGCTTGCTGAATCTAGTCAATCCCAACAACAAGCAAAAAAAGCAGCTTCGGTTTCAGCCAGATGCGAAGCTGGTGTTGATTTTGCAGGGTTTGGCGCGTTCTGAACCATACAGTCGGATGGTGCTTGAAGACCGCCTGAATGACACGGCGCAAAAAATCATGTCAGCACTAAAAGACATGTTTCAGCACACCATTCCGAATTCAAAACCGCCCACTCGCCATCAGAAATCCTATGCCAAGCACCTGAAGGTTTGGCGCACTCAGTTTAGTGAGGCGCGACTATTGGGCGCGGTACTTGAGCGTAGCAATGACTTTACTGAGGCGTTGAGTTTTTATGAGCAGCTTGAAAGCAGCGATGACGTCTATGCACGGCAACGCTGGTTGGCCTGTAAGTTGCGCCAAGCTGATCACTACTATCGGATGCGTGATGACTTTCGACGTAAAGCAAATGATGCGGTGGACAGTAGTCTGAAGCAGGATTATGAGCGGCGCGCCAAAGAAATTGATGATCGGGCGGAACAATATATGAAAGCAGCACGGGAACAACGTAAAAAACTAAATTTTACGGCACAAGATCATTTGCCAGAATATCCTGAATTGACCGCACTCAGTGGCTTGATTCAGAAGTTGCTGAACATTCAGCCGATTCCGCCCAAACCGGTACGTGCTGCTGTTTCGGTGAGTCCGATTGCCGATACA
>JBBKWW010000201.1:0-6152 GCA_037969155.1 Moraxellaceae bacterium | reverse complement strand
TATCCGGAGCTACTGGCGGATAAAGGTGATGATTTTACTCAGCCGTTGCAGTTGTTGGCGCGGTCGATTGGCTTTATAGATCCAATCAGCGGCGAGCGGCGCGAGTTTGTCAGTCGGCGGGTGTTAGGTCAGGCCAGTCCTGGATAAAATGAATAGTTTTTTGCTCCAACCGAATCTGTAGCCTCCCGTCAAACTGTGACGTACTCAGTGGTTTTTTGTAGATATTTTATGCTGGTAGCACTTGTCATATCTTGAGAAAGTCGATAAATTCGTGAGTGTATTATGTTCCTTCAAGAATTGAAGTAAATCTAGCATATAAACGCATATTGCAGTTCGAGCTGTTGATTTAGGCTTGAGCTAATGATTATCAAGGATTAGGTGTCTCAGATGGAACAAGCATCGAATAGCTTTCGCCTGTCGTATGTTTTATGTTGTATGGCAATCGTGGGTTGTACATCGAAGCTGCCGGCTGTCTCTCCAGCAACCCCGAACCCCGTACTTAAGGCTCCTGTGCCAACCGCATACAAAATAAATAATCCGCTGTCCAAGCTGGTTGGCGTACCGAATCACATCCGCGTCGTACAGGTGCTAACCTCTGCTGTCGATGCAAAACTGTTGGTGCAGGTTGAGCTACTCAACCAGCGCGGTAGTCGTCAGGTGTTGGATTATCGGATGCGCTGGTTAGATGCCTATGGTGTTCAGGTGGTTGAATATGAGCCATGGTCTGCGGTCAGCTTAGAAGAAAAAGAATCCTCTGTGCTCACCTTTCACGCCCCACGCGATAGTGCGACCGACTTTAAACTTGAGCTTAAAAAACACTACTAGAGAGATAAAAAATGTCGATAAAACATTGTGTTATGCTGGTGATGATTGTTGCTGCAATGAGTGGCTGTATGAGCATGCCGCAGTCCACCACGGTGGAGTTCAGCCAAGCGGATCAAAATCAAGATGGCTTTGTGACTTTGTCTGAATGGTTGAGTTTTGGTGGCACAGAGGCCGCTTTTTTGGCAATTGATCGCAGCCGATTTGGGTATCTCAAAGAAGCCGATTTTAGAGAGGCATTGAGGCTGTCCGATCAAGGTGGCCAAGTGACACAGCGTCAATACGCGCACATGGATCAGCAGTTAGTCTCACAAGTTGAATCACGCCTAAAAGAGGAAAAACAGCTCAATAGCTGGAATATCCGAGTGCAAAGTGTGCAGAGTCAGATCACATTATCGGGTGTGGTCAGAACCAGTCAAGAGAAAAATCTGGCCGAAAAAATTACCCGCACGGTTGATGGCGTGGGTGAAATTTATAATCAGATCACTATTCGCCAATAAAGGAGTTTTAAACGATGTTCCGTCAGACAATATGTGCTGCTGCATTGATGTGTAGCCAAGCTGCGTTTGCAGAAATGGTCAGTGTGATTGGTGTGGGTCGGTCTCCGATTACCGCAGATACCTCTCTGACCCGAAACGAATCTTTACTAGCAGCAAAGACCGATGCAGTCACCCAATTGATTAACAAAATCAATGGGCCAAACTCAGCAAATGATCCTGCAGTACAAGCCAAAATCGGTCAGATTGCCCAACAGGTGAGCGACGCTAAAATCACAGATCAGTCCACCAGCAAGGACAGTGCAAATAATCTGGTCAGCACGATTACTATTCAAATCGATGATATGGAGATTCGCAATCTCATTTCAGATATGGGGATTGCCCAAAAAACTGCCCGAAACTTTAATATCATGATCGTGATGGATGAGTTTTTTACCACACCAACCAATCAGCAAAGACCACTGAGAGAGTTGGTTGAGTACAATAACGATCAGAGTGCCAAATATGCCGAAAACAGCAAAAGTCAATCTAGCGCATCAAGTCGGTCAGTGGATGCCAGTTCCAGCGCAAGTCGAGTGAATGCACGCGCGAGTAGCGCGGTGGGATACGCCAACCGATATGAAGCAGCAGGAGCAGCCAGTAGAGCCTCATACTCTGGCTCTGCATCGAGAGGTTCATACTCGTCTGATAGCGCAAAAAGCGCAGATTCTGCAAGCACGGTGATTAATGCCGAACAAAAAGACGTTCAGAGCTTTCGGCATCTGATTGAGTATCAGCCCCAAAACGTCGGTCCAGAAAAAAGCAACTATACTTTACAGGCTGTGCTGCGTCAGACCAATAAATATGACCTTGCCGTTAAAGACGCTGACTTGTTCAGAAGTAAGTATTTTCAAGGTAAAATCCTCACAATTGATGAGTTAAATAACACCACTATTTTAGATAAGTTTGTACAAGGTGCAAGAGATGATGGTTCTGATTACCTGATGGTGGGTAACAGCATTATTTTAAATACAGGGAAAAGTGCGGCGACTGGCCAATTTACCTGCGATGGTTTGTTGTCATTAAAAACCTACTCAACCGAAGATGCATCTGTGATTGCTGCCGAAGCACGGTCAGAAAGTGCCAGCGGCAACACCACTGATCAATGCCGCGTCAACCTTGCCAACAAGCTCGGCGATTATGGGATTGGCGTTGTGGGGACTGCGGTACTGGAGTAC
Organism: Moraxellaceae bacterium; assembly: GCA_037969155.1. Lineage (GTDB taxonomy): Bacteria > Pseudomonadota > Gammaproteobacteria > Pseudomonadales > Moraxellaceae > JAYXXU01. Next base: position 3,616 of record JBBKWW010000201.1, on the reverse strand, counting down.
TGGAAGCGTCGCGACACCTACGGCCGCGAATACCAAGTGATTTTGCGCAGCCTCAGAGGTAACCTCAGCGAAGATGCAAAAGACGCGTTTAACGAAGCTTTAGAAGGTTTATCTGGTGTCAGTGGTAAAATCGTTGAGCGTCGTTCAACCCGCAGTGATATGGAATTATCGGTTACTTATAAAGGTGACAAACCCTTATCGCGTGCGATGGGTACTGCACTGAGAACTCAACCGATGCTCGTCAACGCGGGTAGAAAAATAGACGGCACAAAAATGATCGTCTGCCTAGAGGGTCAGTGTCCTTGAGCCTTTTACCGTTAAATGTTAGGCGCTACCAACCGTTACTGGCCGCCACATGTTTGTCGATGTGCTTTGGCGTGGCGCATGCCAGTCTGTTGATCTATCCATCGACAGCCGTTTTGGGTTTGTCTGACAGCTGCCTGCAGCGTGCCTCTGCTGAATTATCCGCAGACGCTGCCGAGACCACGGCGGTCAGCGTGACTGGCGCAGTGATTGATTGCGATTTTATGGACGCAATGCAGCAGGCTGGATTTTTAAATCAGATTCAGCAAGCATTTATTGCCAAAATCAAGCAAGACTTCCCCAGTGCCTATACTGACCAAGTCAATGCTGCAAACAAAGGCAGGACATTTATTCTGTCTTTAGAGGTGGTGCGCGCCTCTCGGTATGTGGTCAAAAAAGAATCGACTGCTGAGGTGTTTTTACCGGTCACCGTCGCGTTAAAATTAACCAATATTTTAACGGGTGAAGTGATTTATGCCCAAAACCTGACCCAGATTAAACCGATTAAACTGCTGGTCAGCGACTTACAAGCCTCGACCACGCAAGCGCAAGTGATGGTTGAGTATCGCACGCTGTTTAAAGCACTGATGTCTGGCTTATTGGTGCAGCTCAAAAGTGAGTTAAATCTGGCACAAATTGAAGTGCCAGTCGTCACACAGTGGAAGTCGTATTTGATTTTGGCCAAAGGTACTGAGCAAAATATCGGTGTTGGTGATGAGCTGTCAGCAAGCGATGGCAGTTTAATTCGGGTGGTCAGTGCGTCCAGCCAGCAGAGCGTTGCGATTCCAATTTTAATGGACGCATCTGCCAAGCCCCGTCTGTTCGTCAAAAACGTCAGATCCACGAGTAAAGCGGTCAATAAACCTAAAGTGCTGATTGCGGATATTCTGAGCCGTCCAGAGCAGTCCAAAGATCTGATCGAGACGGTGTTTGCCAGTGCGTTAGGTGATCAAGCGGCTTTTTCACTGACCCCTGTGAATCGTCGCTATGGACAACTGGCCGCGGCGCTGAGTCAAGAGACACAGCTGGCGCAGCGAGAAGATACCCAGCAGCGTAGTTTGCCAGATTTGTTTATTCGGCTGGTCGTATTGCCGAATGTTTCCTACAGCCAATCGATCGGCAGCATGACAGAGATACAGGTGCTTCAGACTCGGGTGATGGGAGAGCTTATCGACAGTAGTGGTCGCGTGCTTTTTGCTGCGATTGGCGTAGATAAAAAAGAGGACAAAGTCTCGACTGGGATGGGTTTTACCCTACAGGATCGACAAGAGGTGTCTTTAAAAAACGCACTATTAGATTTGGCAGGTCAGTTTGTTAAAAACGTTCAATTTGAAAAAATCAGTTTGGGCGTGCGGCAGATTCAAGGCAATCAAGCCGTGATTGCCGATCCAGATCAACGCTTATCGAGAGGCATGAGTGTCAAACTCTATCGACCGTATAAATCTGGCCAAGCCAACACGGTAATCCCGATATGGGATGCGCAAGTGGTCAAAAAAGATGCTGGCCTTGCTTATCTGGACTTGGTGCTGCCGGTACTCGACGTAGGCAAAGACACGCTGCAACCTGAAGCAGGTGACGTGGTGCTGTTGAATGCGGTGGGTACGGCTGCCCCGCTTGATACCGCGCTGGGTTTTTGTACCAATACTGCGGCAGCGGCATTGGGCCCAGTGGTGTTTGATGCGGCCAAAACCTTGGCCTATTTCAGTTTGGCCACCCAAGCCACGCGGCCACTGTATGCCACAGCGGGTTCTACAGAAGGTCAGCAGCCACTAGCGGCAGCCGTGCAAGCGCTCACTGAAAATGCAGGGTTTCGGTCGACGTTACAGCCTAAGTTTGTAATCCCACCGACCAACTGCATTCAGCCTGTCTACTTGGTTAAGCAGCAGTCAGAAGCCTGCACCACACCGAAGCAGTGCAATTTTGAATACCAAGTGGTTGCTGGCGTGCGCCCGATCGGCGCAGATGGCAAGCCCGGCAACCCAGTTGGATTTTCACAAACCATCCAAATCCAGTCGGTCTCTCGCGACAATTTGGATGCAGTACTCCAGCAGCATTTGTTTGATGCAGTGCCTGCGTTGCTCCAAAAAGTATCGCTCAGCCCAACGTTTTCACCCACTCGATAAGGATTTATCTCGATGAATACTCTTGCAAAAGCAAGTCTGTCAGTTTTGTTGGTTTGCATGGCAAATTCGGCGTCCGCTGGTTTTGGCTTATCTAATTTAAAATCCATGGCGACCGCAGTTCAAGGTGGCACAGCAGATGCTGGAGGTGCTGTTGATATCAGTGGCTTTATGGAAAAAGCAGCCATCGTCAATCAACTGTTTATGGAAAGCCGCACCCAGCTCGCGCTGATGCTGGCCGATAAAACCATGGTGGCTGAGTTACAGGGTAAACTTGATACACTGCAAAAAACCTCCGATCCAAAAGAGCGTAAAGCACAGTTGGCCGCGATTAATACGCTGTCACAAAGTGCGCTAGAAGCCGCCAATCAAGACCAAGCTGCCACAGCGGCTGCGCTCGCCTCCGCCAGTAGCGAATCGAAGCAAAAAGCCACCAATGCGTTGACCAATTTTGTGATCGCCAGCTTAAGAGCTACCGATTTAGCCCCAGCAGGTCAAAGCGCACTTTCTTCGCTGACCGCGAATCCGGCTGAAAGCATGCGACTAGCTGGAAAAGTCAGCAGTTTAAAAGATTTGGTACTTGATATTAAAGGGATTGCAACCAACTCCACCATGGCGTTGACCCAGATTCCATCGATTATGACCAAAGCCAAAATTCCATTTACCATGCCGACTAGCGCCGCCACAGCGCCTGTGGATGCAAGTAACTTACTCGGTGCGATGTCCCAATAATTAAGTACGCTGTTTTTTGAAAAATGCCGCACATGTTTGCGGCATTTTTAATCTAAAGATTGAGCCACTCTGAGCGACTGTGGATACGTCGCACAGATATTTAGCGTTGCCTCTGACTATTGCACATATTCTGCCTGCCAATCATAAATCCATGCGACACGCTGGGTCGCCACTGCGGGACTGATCGCATTCATGCCACGTGCCACCAGATCACGCCCCCAGCGTAGTAATGGCATCCGATGGTGAAACAGTTGCATATTATCGCGAGCGAGCTGCTGCACCCGCGCACAACGATCCGCCCGTAAGGCTTGGTAGCGCGTACCAACCTGATCGGCTGGTGTATGTACCAGCAACTGACCCAATACCCAACTGTCTTCAATCGCCATCGCCGCGCCCTGTGCCACAAACGGCAGCATCGGATGCGCCGCATCACCGAGCAGTAAGGTGCGATGGTTCGACCA
>JBBKWW010000200.1:0-4719 GCA_037969155.1 Moraxellaceae bacterium | reverse complement strand
ATGGTCGAGATACCCTGACCTAGACCGATACACATGGTCGCCAGACCAATCTGCGTATCTTGCTGTTCCATCACGTTCAGCAACGTGGTGGTGATCCGCGCACCAGAACAACCCAGCGGGTGACCCAACGCAATCGCGCCACCGTTTAGGTTGATCATGTCCATCTTGTCGTCGATGCCCAGACCTTTCAGTACTGACATGCCTTGTGCAGCAAAAGCTTCGTTTAGCTCTACAGTCTGCATATCGCCGATGGTCAGGCCAGCACGCTTGAGTGCTTTATGTGTGGCAGGAACAGGGCCGTAACCCATGATCGCCGCATCACAACCGGCAACCGCCATTGAGCGAATCACTGCACGTGGCTTCAAGCCTAAGGCTTGCGCACGTTCAGCACTCATCAGCAGCATGGCCGATGCACCGTCAGACAGGGCAGATGAAGTCGCCGCAGTGACTGTGCCGCCTTTCGGATCAAAGGCAGGACGCAAGCCAGCAAAGGTTTCAATGTTGGCATCTGGACGAATCACTTCGTCGATATCGCACAACACTTTAAAGCCATTGGCATCATGGCCTTCAATGCCGATGATTTCGTTATTGAAGCGGCCTTCTTGTGTGGCTGCCCAAGCGCGGCGATGTGATTCCACACCAAACGCATCTTGCATTTCGCGGGTAATCCCGTTCATACGACCGAGCATTTCGGCGGTTAAGCCCATCATGTTGGAGGCTTTGGCGTAGTATTTCGACGCTTGTGGGTTCAGATCAATGCCGTGCATCATGCCGACGTGACCCATATGCTCAACACCACCGATGATGAAGACATCACCTTGGCCAGTCGCAATCTGTGCCGCTGCGGTATGAATCGCTTGCATGGATGAACCACACAGACGGTTAACCGTTTGACCCGCAACAGTTTTTGGTAGTTCGGCCAGCATCGCGATGTTACGTGCGATGTTCATGCCTTGCTCGAGGGTTTGGTTGACACAGCCCCAGATCACGTCTTCGACTTCATTGGTGTCAAAGTCGTTACGTTTAACCAGCGCACGAACCAGTTCGGCGGACAGATTGTCGGCGCGGACGTTGCGGAACATGCCGTTTTTGGTGCGACCCATGGCGGAGCGAACGCCATCAACAATGACCACGTCACGTGGGTTTAAAGTTGCCATTATGTTAGCTCCTTAACCGTAGAATTTTTTGTTGGCGGCAGCCATGTCACGCAGCATTTGCGGCGCTTCGTAGGCTTTGCCCAGATGGGCGTATTGATCACATTTGGCGACGAATTCAGCGACGCCGACTTGGTCGATGTGACGGCATGGTCCACCACGGAACGGCGGGAAACCGACACCCATGATCATGGCCATATCGGCTTCGTTCGGGGTTGCCACGATGTTGTCTTCAAGGCAGCGCACGGTTTCGTTACAGAAGGCAATCATCATACGGTCGATGATTTCTTGGGTATCGAATTCGCGTTTTTCGCCAGTGACCATCGGTGCAATCAGCTCATAGCTGGTTGGATCAACGGTTTTGGCTTTTTTGCCTTTTTTGTCTAATGCATAGACATAGAAGCCTTTGTCGTTCTTTTGACCCAAGCGCTGGTTGTCATACATGATTTCAATCGCGCCTTTGTAGTCAGGCTTCATGCGATCTGGGAAACCTTCCGCCATCACATGTGCGCCGTGTACGCCAGTGTCGATCCCGACCACGTCGATCAGGTAGGCAGGACCCATTGGCCAGCCGAAGCGTTCCATGACTTTATCGACTTGTTGGAAGTCTGCGCCGTCTTTGAGCAGCAGATCAAACGCGCCAAAGTACGGGAACAACACGCGGTTGACCAAAAAACCCGGGCAGTCGTTAACCACGACAGGCACTTTGCCCATTTTTTGCGCGAGGGCAACAGTGGTGGCAATCGCTTGATCCGATGACTTGGCACCACGAATCACTTCAACCAGCGGCATCATGTGCACAGGGTTAAAGAAGTGCATGCCGACGAAGTTTTCTGGGCGTTGCAAGCTTTCGGCCAACGAGGTGATCGAAATGGTCGAGGTGTTTGAGGCGATGATGGCGTTTTCGCCGACTGATTTCTCAGCGTCGGCCAACACGGCTTTTTTAACTTTTGGATTTTCGGTGACTGCTTCGATGATGATTTCAACATCTTTAAAGTCGCCATAACCGAGTGTCGGGCGAATTGAAGCCAACACCTGACCCATTTGAGCGGGGGTCATGCGCTTGCGTTCGACTTGCTTCGCGAGCAGTTTGGTGGCTTCGTTCATGCCGAGCGCGAGCTGTGCATTACCGATATCTTTCATGATGATCGGGGTGCCTTTGCTGGCCGACTGGTAGGCGATGCCACCACCCATGATGCCTGCGCCGAGTACCGCTGCTTGGTTGATCGGGTGGGCGATTTTTTCCCACTTTTTGGCCATTTTTCTGACCACTTGATCATTCACGAACAGACCGATCAAGGCGTTGGCTTGCGGAGTAACCGCTGCTTTGGCGAAGTATTGGGCTTCGACTTTCAGCGCGTCATCACGATTGAGTGACACATGCGCTTGCATGGCTTCTAACGCGAGTTTAGGGGCTGGATAGTTAGGGCCGGCTTTGCCCAAGATGAACCCTTTAGCGCTGTTAAACGCCATCATTTGTTCCATCATGTTCAGCTTGACGGGTTCAAGTTTTTCTTGACGCTTGGCTTTCCAGTCCAGACGGCCTGCATTGGCTTGGGTCAAGATGCTGATTGCGGCTTCAAGCAGTTGTTCTGGCGCCACTACAGCATCCACAGCACCGACTTTCAGGGCTGCGTCAGGGCGTTGTTCGCTACCACCGGCAATCCACTCGAGCGCGTTATCGACACCGATCACGCGAGGCAGGCGCACGCTACCGCCAAAACCAGGGAACAAGCCAAGCTTGACTTCTGGCAGGCCGACTTTAGCCGCAGTAGACATGACGCGATAGTCGCAGACCAAGCACATTTCAAAGCCACCGCCGAGCGCGATGCCATTAATAGCAGCAACAGTCGGTACCGGTAAGTCTTCAAAGCTACTGAATATGGCGTTGACAGGACCTAACCAATCCGCAATCGCGGCTTCGCCTTGTGCAAAGTTATCACCAAACTCGGTAATATCTGCGCCGACGATGAATACGGGTTTGCCAGAAGTGACGACCACGCCTTTGATATCGCTGTGGGCTTTAATTGCGTCGGTTGCCGCTTTAAGATCTGCGACAGTCGCGCGATTGAATTTATTAACGGATTCGCCTTGTAGGTCGAAGCGAAGTTCTGCGATTCCATCCGAAAGCATCTGGACGGTAATGGCATTGCCAGAGTGGATCATGCCTTGATCTCCTGTTGGAGGACTGGATTAAATGGGAAAAGACCCCACGGTACGTGCAACTACACACGCACCAAGAACCGCCTCAAGTGTAAGTCAACTGCCGTGATAAATCACAGCGTGAAAGTCGCTTGTCGGTGACGGATTAGTCATAGATTGTATCTTTGTTTGAAATTGCTAGGGCGAAGCGGGAAATTGATAGGGGTTTTTGCCTGATGTGGCCGTAAATCGCGCTGCTGATGTGTCAACACTAAATTTTAGGCAAAAAAAACCTCATACCCAAGGGCATGAGGAGTACGGACAAGCCGTAGAAACTGATATTCAGTATTCGGGCGAGAGTGTAACAGTTTTTTTGATAATATGTTGAATTAGTTCACTGATCCGATCTATGGTTGATTCGCATAGACTGTTCGGTCTTACGTGAATCAGCGTGATCTGCCACTTTGTGTTAGGGTTATTCATCCATCTATCACTTGCTTGCAGCTAGATTATTATTAATATACAGTTGTATATTTAGTTTTCTGGCCATGCTAGAATTTAACATTTTTAAGGCTTCCGAGGCTGTTGATATGCGTCTAAAATCCTTACCCGCTCGTGCTAAGTTGACATTAAACAGTGCCTTACTGCTGGGAAATACCGTGACGTTAGCCCCATTTTTGTTTGGCACGGCACTGCTGCGTACCTTGCCGAATACTCATCTACAACGTAAAGGTAAACAGTGGGCGGTCGATATTGCAGAGCGCTGGATTGGTAACAACAACACCATGTTTGAGGCAACCCAAGATACGCAATATGACATTCGGGGTCTTGAGCAACTCGATCCGCAGCAGTCGTACTTATTGGTGTCCAATCACCAAAGCTGGACTGATATTATGGTGCTACAAAAAGTGCTGAATCGGCAAATTCCATTTTTTCGCTTCTTTTTAAAGCAAGAGTTGATTTGGATACCGATCATGGGCTTGTGTTGGTGGGCGCTCGATTTTCCGTTTATGAAGCGTTATAGCAAGCAGCAACTGGCTAAAAAACCAGAGCTTAAAGGCAAAGATAAACAAACCACCATTGATCGTTGTAAAAAACTACAAGGCTCACCGGTCAGTATCATGAATTTTTTGGAAGGCACACGTTTTACGCCCGTGAAGCATGAGCAGCAACAGTCACCGTATCAGAACCTGCTCAAGCCGCGTTCGGCGGGTGCATCGTATGCACTTAATGTATTGGCAGATAGTTTAGATACCTTACTCAATGTCACGATTGTTTATCCACAGGGTCAAAGCGACTATGCGGACTTTTTATCAGGTCGTACCCCGAAGATTGTTGTGGATATTCAGGTGCAAGCGATTCCACGCGAAATCCGCGACGGTGATTATGAAAACGATATGGCGTTTCGGCAGCGTTTTCAGGA
>JBBKWW010000199.1:0-4807 GCA_037969155.1 Moraxellaceae bacterium | reverse complement strand
CATATTGACCTGCCTATGCTGGAGTCAGTCAGTACCGAGGCGAGACTAGACGACTACTGGCAGGCCAATTATACAGCCGCCTTCACTGGCTTATTGGATGCCTTTAGCCGTGCGTTGGCTCATATCGACAAAGTGGATTTATCAGGCGAAAAATTGCCACGCATGGCTGATTTTACGATCTTAGGTGAAGCGGTATACATGGCGCATGGCCAGCCGCCCAAGGCATTCCTGAATGACTACCGCGAGCGGCGTAAAGACGGTGTAAACCGCACGCTAGATTCATCCCCCGTGGCTGTGGCGATGATTGCCTATCTGGAAAAGCATCCGACTGGTTTTACTGGGACGGTCAAGGGTTTGTTGAGTGCCTTAGAACACTATCGGGAAGACGGGGAGGCGTGGCCAAAATCGGCTAAAGGTTTTGGTGATCTGATCCAACGCTTAAAACCGTCACTCCGACAGATCGGTATTACACTGCACAAGGACTTAAAGCCCAGCCGCGATGGGGTGCGATGCACACTGAAACGGATGTGATCATAGATGTTTCAGGGCTAAAGTTGTTCAAATGAGGTTCACCACGTTCACATTGAGCACACACACAGTGAGCACGCACACAGTGATATGGTATGAGATGATCTCATATCACTGCTTTGGCAATAGGTTGCATTCGCACCAACTAGTGCTGTGAGTTCATATAGTCATTCATCCGCTTCGCAAACTCTGGCAACGCGATCCGCACGGCCATCACATTGTTTTGGGTATCAAGGCGTGAACTTGGTGAACTTCAATCCATACATTTTGATGGTCAGGATATATATGCAGTGGTGCGGCTGGCCAAGCGTTACACCTTAATAACAGCCAATCGGCGTTAGAGCCTTAGCCGTATTGTTTTGCCCGACCCACAAAAAAGCATATAATCGTATATATCTTTTTAGGTTTGCATCATGCAGTTTGTTTGGGATGAAGCCAAGCGAATCAGCAACCTCGAAAAACACGGTTTGGATTTTGCTGATGCCCACCGTGTGTTTGCAGGGGCGATGATCGTGCTTGAGGATATGCACGAAAGCTACGGCCAACAGCGCATGATTGGGTTAGGTATGTTGGATAGCCTAGTGGTGGTGGTTGTGCATCTTGAGGATGACAACACGATTCGGGTGGTATCCATGCGAGGAGGGACAAAGCGTGAAACAGCACTCTATTTCCAACAACTTTACTGAGCATCTCGACGACGCGCCAGAGTTGACCGAAGCCGATTTAAGCCGTGCCGTATACAAAGTGGCAGGGCAAGCCGTCCACAAGGCCGACTGGCAACAATCCGCACGGGCGAGCCTACGCAAACAGCGAATCAGTATTACCCTAGACCCCGACGTATTGGCCTATTTCAAAGCACAGTCAGGTGGTAAAGGCTACCAAACCTTGATCAACGCTGCGTTACGCGATGCCATGCAAAAGGACTCATTTGTAGACACCCTGCGAGCCGTGATTCGTGACGAACTCAAACACGCCTGATTTTCACTACACAACAGACCGCCCACCGTGGCGGTTTTTTATGTGCCACCCTTTCACGCTCCAACTTTTATTGGAACGCAAAACTACGGCAACTTGCCCGCGTTTCAAATCCGACCAAGACGAACGAAAGTGATACGGGATTTTCCCGCATCATAAAATGGCTTTTTCGGTGCGAACCAAGCCGCGAACTATCACAGTGCGAACCAGTCAAAAGACACAAAGCGCATGGCCAGCACATTTTTTTAAGGTGCCAAGGCGTGAACTTGGTGAACATTGTGAACTTCAATTCGTACCTTTTGATAGTCAGGATATATAGAACTTACAGTCAGGATGTTGTCCAATCCGCCACAACTGCGCATAATGTACGCTCAACAGGCGTACACACGGGATAATTCATGGCAGCCTTAAGCAGCACAGCAACTGAGCGTATCCACCTACGCACCACCTACGAAGCCAAGCAAGTCATCGAACAAGCCGCCCAATTGACAGGAACGACCATCAGTGCATTTATGATTCAAAACGCCTATGAACGTGCCTTAGACTTGATCGAGCAACACCAGCGTATTACGTTGAACGCTCAACAGTGGCACGCCTTACAGACGCTGGTACAACAGCAGCCCGCCGCCAATCCCGAGCTACAGGCGTTACTAAAGCTAGGGGAAACGCTTGTTTAGTATTGAACCCTTACACAAGCGGCACGACCGAAAGGGTTTTGATTGTGGTGAACCCGCCTTGAACGTATTTTTGCAGCAGTACGCCACCCAAATGCAAAAGCGGTTTGCCACACAGGTCTATGTTGCCTTAGATGAACAGCAGCAGGTTGCAGGATTTTATAGCCTATCGGTCACTCAGATTCAGCGCGACCAGTCCCCCGAGCAACTGAGCCAGTATTCCCCGTTTCAGCCAATCCCCGCCGCTTTGATTGGCAGATTGGCGACCAACCAGCAGCATCAAGGACAAGGTGTAGGGCGTTATTTGTTGGCGCATGCACTGTTGACCATTCGGCAAGCCGCCAGTCTGATCGGTATTGCCGTAGTTGTGGTCGATGCTAAGAATGAATCAGTGGCTGAGTTCTATAAGCGGTTTGGATTTGTATCGTTACAGCCTGATAGCTTGCGGTTATTTTTGTTGGTCAGTAGCTTGAAATAAATTTGCCTGTAACCCCAAACCCACCATGCCTAAAACCGCCCACCGTGGCGGTTTTGTTTTGGGGTGGTAAGCGGAAATTTTCACACACCCTCACCACACCTCTATACCGATTGGCATATCGTCATGATCGTCTGGCAAGTTATCAGGCGTGATAGCAGCCAACAGATCAGCCAGCCGTGGCTTTTCTGCTTGCGGTAACTCTAAATCATGATTTACGACCATCACACTCACTCAATATTCGACTGATTCAAAAATAGATCATAAGCGGATTGCTACCCATCGGAAAGCCACTACTCCAAACTGTCGCGCATGGCCAGCACATCGTTTTGGGATGCCAAGGCGTGAACTTGGTGAACATTGTGAACTTCAATTCGCACCTTTTGATGGTTATGACACACAACCCTTTACACACCAAAGAAAAGCAGCATAAGATAAGTTTCTGGTCACGAGTATAAACGTGCGCTGGGCAGGGCTCGACACCTGTCGCCATGAAGTAAAAGGCCAAGCGTTTGCTTGGCTTTTTATGTTTTGAGCTGTCGGTAAAGCAGTTGTTTATCCGGTTAATGGCATTTAGATTCAGTTTTAGGTCCATTTGGTAGCCTGTTGATATTTGCTGAATCCTGTATTAAGTTTGATGAGTGATGCCTCCCTCCTGTTAGCGGCGAAGCTTTAGCTCAGTGGCGCGGGTCTTTACGGGGAGGTGTCACACCGAATTAAAGTGAGTGCTATATCGATTCGTCGTCCGATTCCCTAGCCTAGTCTTTGAATAGACTTAAGCCCTCCATAGCACCTAGGGTAAGGACGGCACATCATCACGCTAGGCCAGCCCACGCATCGCAGACGCAGTAAAAGCAGGGTAGGGTATTTTTTGTTTTGTTGGCATATTTGATGGTATTGAAAATAGTTTTTTGCAGGAATCTGATATTTTACAGGTACTTAAAACAACTATTGAAGTCCTCTTATCCGCACCAAATATATGTACACGGTAGCCCAAGGCGACCTACGAACCCTAGAGTTTACAAGACTCTAGGGTTTTTTATTGCCCAGCGTTGCACAGGGCAGAACATGGCAAACCGCGTATGTTTGTTGGTATATTAGTTGGGATAGAAAATACCAGCAGGATATATACCAGCATGTTGACCGACGCAGCGATTAAGAAAATCAAGCCGCCACCGGCTGGACAACGTAAACCGGCAAAATATCCCGACGCGCACAGCCTACAATTGCATGTATTCAGCACTGGTCGAATGACGTGGATATATGCCTACCGATTCGACGGTAAACAAAAAAATTTAACCATCGGGCGTTATGCCACCGTCTCACTGGCTGAAGCACGGCGCAAACGCGACGAAGCCCGCCAACAGATCGAGCAAGGCATCGACCCAAGCCAAGCCAAACAAGACCGCAAGATTCAAGCGCAACAAGCCGCCTCACTCGGTGAGGTCATCACGCAGTACATCGCCAACGAAGCCACCAAGCACAAAGGCGCACGCTGGGAAACCATCCGCCTAAATAAGATCATGCGAGACTTTCCAGTGATCTGCGCCAAACCGATTGGTACAGTTGACCAGACCGACATGATTAAGTTTCGGGAAGCCCGCAGCGCACAGGTCAGTGATTCGTCTGTAGCGCGTGAAATGCAGCTCCTCGGTAGTGTGTTTCGCTATGCGATTCGGGAGCTACGGGTGATTAAAGACAGTCCGCTCAAAGACGTTACCAAGCCCAAAGCTGCGCCACACCGTGAACGCCGTGTATCCGCTGAGGAGATTGCCGCGATCTGTGCAGCGGCGAACTACCAGATTGGTAGCGTGCCTGCTAATCATACCCAGCAAACCGCTTGGGCATTTTTGTTTGCGATTGAAACCGCGATGCGAGCCAGCGAAATTATCGAGATGACGTGGGATATGGTGTATGACGATTATGTGCATCTACCAGATACCAAAAACGGTGCAGCCCGCAACGTCCCTTTGCTTGATACCGCCAAACAACTGCTGCAACTGGCGCAAGGGTTAGACCCCGTTCGGGTGCTGACGGTTGATGCAGACGTTGCTTCGAGCTTGTTTCGGAAGACTCGACTCAAAGCGGGCATCACCGATATGACCTTTCATGATAGCCGCCATGAGGCTACTACCCGTATCGCCCAGCTCTTGCC
>JBBKWW010000198.1:0-12365 GCA_037969155.1 Moraxellaceae bacterium | reverse complement strand
CTGAGTGACGCAGTATGTTTGCACGCGGCGGCGGGTGATTTGGCGGCTCAATGTCAACACGGGCAAGGTCAGCGGGGTATGACGGCGCTCGATGTGGTGGACAAGCTTCGTGAGGTGGTCAACTTTGACTCTAAATAAGGTGAGTTTCTAACATGACGACAACTGACTGGCTAATGATCATGGCAGTGTTATTGGCGCCTGTATTGGCTGTACAGGTTCAAAAGGAGTTAGAACGATATAGGGAACAGCAATCCAGAAAAATCTGGATTTTTAAAACTTTAATGGCAACTAGGGCGGCATTGACCTCTCCAGAACATGTTCAAGCATTAAACATGATTGATCTTGAGTTTAGGGGGAAGAAATTTATAGCTGTAAATAATGCTTGGAAGGTCTATTTTGATCATCTAACGAGCTTTCCAGTAGATGATGAAATCAAACACTTACAATGGCTTGATAAGCGTTTTGATTTGCTGGCTATATTGCTGTTGAACATGGGGAAGGCGGTTGGGTATGACTTTGATGAGGTCTACATCAAGAAATCTGTCTATAGCCCTGAAGCACATTCCCAGATTGAAATGGAAAACAGACTAATACGCCAAGGAGTGATTAAAATTTTGCATGGAGAAAGTGCATTAAAAATAGATATTGATAGCATACCCAGTACCATTGATAGCGAGCAAGAACATCTTAGAGCTGCATTAACCAAAGTGCTTTTAGGTGACAAGCCAATTAACGTTAGCTTTATAGCAAATTCGGATAAGAAATGATCGTCTTGCGAATATTCCTCTCAATCGCACTATTTATCAGTGCGCTTTTGGCGTTGGTGGGTTTGTTTTTAAATGGTTTTAGCTGGCTGTATGTTGCTATTGTGGTCGGTGGGTTTTTATTGGCAGCTTGGGTTTGGCCGAGCGACCTGAAACGATACGAGTACGAAAATAAACTTAATATTTTGGATTGGCTGGAAATAATTGAGTTGGTGATTGTATTGCCCGCGCAGATTATCTTGTGGCCTGTACGCTTCATTTTGTCCATCGGGCAACTGTTTGATGGTGTTTAATCTGCTGGTAAGCGCCAACGACCACGGCCACGCGACATACTGGCACGGCCACGGCCTGCACCTGCTGCGAGCAGTAGCTTGTTCATACTGGTCGAAGCATGCGCATGACAGATCGCACAGGCCAGCGCATCGGCGGCATCCGCTTGCGGGGTGATGCTCAGGCCAAGTAAGCGGGTCACCATCATCTGCACTTGTTCTTTATCGGCTGCACCATGGCCGACTACCGATTGTTTGATCTGACGGGCGGTATATTCGCCGACGGGCAGGTTTTGATTGACCAAGGCGGTAATCGCTGCGCCACGCGCTTGGCCGAGTTTTAACGCTGAGTCTGGATTGACCGACATAAACACCTGTTCCACCGCTGCTTCGGTCGGTTGATGAAATTCGATAATACGGGTTAAGCCATCAAAAATTCGCTTTAAGCGTTCGGGAATTTCTGGGGTTTCAGTACGAATCGTGCCTGCATCGACAAACGACAGCTTATTGCCTTCACACACGATAATCCCATAGCCCGTCATCCGTGAGCCAGGGTCGATGCCGATAATCATACTCATCTATTGATCCTATGAATTTTAAAAAATGCCCTTATATTGACATAATGCGGGGGCAAACGTGCAGCAACCCTCACACGAGTTGCGCCTCTATTGGGGCAACAGACTGTTATACTGTTGCAAATATTCGGTTGAGATGACTAAGGGCGCATCATGAAAGGTATTGTCTTGCTCGGGCTGGCATTGTTTGTCGCTGAGATTCTGCTGTGGTTTGGTGTGGCACAATTCATCAGTGGCTGGTGGATTTTTTTGTGGACAATCGCCGCGATTTTTATTGGCTTAAATATGGTGCGCAGCAGCATGGCCAGTGTGATGCCACAAATGCAGCAAATGCAAGCGGGTGGTGCAATCGATCCTGCCGCAGCACCCCAGATCACCCAAGCACTACCTAAAGTTTTGGTCGGCTTTTTACTTTTGTTACCCGGATTAATCTCAGATGTGTTAGCCGCATTGCTATTGATTCCAGCGGTACAAACTCGTGTGCAAGCAGCCGTGATGAAAATCATACAGCAGCGCCAGCAAGCCATGATGCAACAAATGATGAATCAGATGGGCGATGGTGCCATGGGTGGCGGCGCAGCCGGTGGTATTGATCCTAATATGATGGAGGAGTTGATGCGGCAGATGGGCGCGGGTGGTATGGGTCGTCCTTCAAGTCATAATGGCCGCCGTCCCACTGTGATCGAGGGTGAGGCGCGCCAAGTTAAACCTGACCTGAAAAAAATCGAATCGGCCAACGATGATTAATAGATTAAAAGGTGTGTCGGGGCGAATCGTCGCGAGACGCTCCGAATACGATAGCATCAGTGATCAGTTGATGACGGCTTATACTTTTTCGTAGATTAAAATCGCTTTGCCGTCACAGCGGATCATATTTTGCTCTTCTAATGACTTCAGTACCCGCCCGACCATTTCGCGTGAGCAGCCGACTAAACGGCCGATTTCTTGTCGGGTAATCCGAATCTGTTTGCCTTCAATCAGTTTTAAGGTGTCTGGTTGTGTGGATAGATCCAGCAGGCAGCGGGCAATTCGACCCGTCACATCCAAAAACGCCAAGTCTGTGACTTTACGGGTGGTTTTTTTTAGGCGTAGTGACATCTGCGCAAACACCGCAAAGACCAGATCAGGATAAATTCTGGAGATATCATGAAATTTTTCGTAGCTGATCTCGGCGATTTCGCACGGGGTGCGGGTTTTAACCCATGCGGTGCGGTGCGGTTGCTCTTCGAACAAACCCATTTCACCAAAAAAATCACCTGCATTCAGGTAGGCCACCACGATCTCACGGTTTTCAGACTCTTCAACCACAATCGAGACTGAGCCTTTGAGTAAAAAAAACAGTGAACTTGAGGCATCACCCGCATGCACCACCGAATGACGGGTCGGTACAGCACGCACGTGGGCATGATCAAGTAGGATTTTGATCGACGGTGAGACATGTGCCGGCAAATTTAGCTGTCGGCTAAGACTGCGAGTTGGGTACATAAGCGTTTGTATCCATTGGGTGGCGTGTATAAACAGCGTGAGCGTTCCATCCTGCGCTGTGACAGAGCTATCTGTTGCCCTTGATGTTGCGCTAGGGTAGTCTGTGGTTTGAATGTAAAGTTTTCAGACGGAAGTTGCAATGCAAGCACAAGTAAAATGGCTCGATGGGGTCGCTTTTCAAGCAAATGCCAGTAGCGGACATGAGGTCATCATGGATGGCTCGCCCGAGTATGGTGGTCAGAATCGTGGCTCACGGCCGATGGAGCTGATTTTGATGGGCTTGGGTGGCTGTGCGGCATTTGATGTGGTGACGATTTTAAAAAAAACGCGGCAGGATATTACCGATGTGCGCTGTGAGTTACAAGCTGAGCGTTTTGATGGAATTCCGGCGATTTTTACCAAAATCCACCTGCATTTTGTGGTGACAGGTCGGGCAGTGAAGCCGAATCAAGTTGAAAAGGCCATTCATTTATCTGCTGAAAAATACTGCTCGGCCAGCAAAATGCTCGGTGATGGCGGAGTTGAAATCAGCCATGATTTCGAAATTATTGAAGCAGAAACCAATGCGGTCTCTGCCACGATTTGAGTGGCACTCAGTCAGCATGTACTGACAATATCCAGTTTGGTAGGGCGATGATCAAAACCGTTTCGGGATGCGTTGTCCCTCTATATGCGGTTGATCAGCGTGTTGCAGTGCTTGATGCAGCCAAATTTCAGCGCGTTGTACCGCATTTTTGAGGTCGATGTTTTGGGCGAGTAAGCCTGCGATATGGCTGGCCAAGCTACAGCCTGACCCATGGAATTCAGCCGGTAAGCGCGGCCAGATCGAACGACTGACCACGATCCCATCGATATACAGCGCATGCCGAATCCGATGTGGTTCATGTTCGTGAGCGCCCTTGAGTAAAATCCCGCGTGCGCCGCGCTCAAACAGGATCTGCACGGCCTGCTCTAAATCCTCGCAGCCAGCCAACTGGCGTAATTCGATGCTGTTGGGGGTGATCAGACTGGCACGCGGCAGCAGTTGCTCAAATGCTTGTACCAGTGTGGCTGGATCACCAAGGTGGCCACCGCTATTGGCGACCAAAACTGGATCAAGTACATAGGGAATCTGTCGATGTTGCGCGAGTAAATCGGCGACAATACGCAGGTTATCGACGCTGCCCAACATGCCCGACTTAAATGCGGCCACCGGTAAATCAGCCAATACCGCCTCAGCTTGCTGGCGTAGCAACACAGGTGACACACTGTCAAAGCCATATACCTGCTGACTGTCCTGAATGGTCAGTGCGGTGCAGGCGATGGCGGCATGGCTACCGGTCTGACCGATGGCTTCAATATCAGCCTGTAGTCCTGCACCACCCGACGGATCTAAACCAGAAAAGCACAGCACAGTGGGACGCATGGTCATGGTGATTTGGGTGTCGTTATGGGGGAGGTTTAGCATAGCCCAATGTGGTTCTGTTGTGCAGTCACTGATCCGTCAGTGGATCGCTGGTTTTAATTTATATTTAAATATACTATAATTTTATATATTGTTTGCTGTTGTTGACTCATTTGTCCCGCCGAGAAAACCATCATGGCTAATATTTTGCCTCATCTGCCGATTTTGACGTGGGGGCGTGCGTATAGTCGCCAGATTTTAACCCAAGATCTGTTGGCGGCGCTGATTGTGACCGTGATGCTGATCCCGCAGAGTCTGGCCTATGCGATGTTGGCGGGCTTACCTGCTGAAGTGGGGATCTATGCCAGTATTGCGCCATTGGTGTTGTATGCCTTGCTGGGCAGTAGCCGAGTATTGTCGGTCGGCCCTGTGGCGGTGGTGTCACTGATGACGGCATCGACGATTGGCGAGTTTGCGCAACTGGGCTCAGCGTTATACTGGCAAGCTGCGATTATTCTGGCATTTATTTCTGGCGCAATTCTGCTGGTGATGGGGCTATTACGCTTAGGTTTTTTAACTAATTTTCTCAGTCATCCAGTGATTTCTGGTTTTATTTCGGCTTCTGGTTTGATTATCGCTGCCAGTCAGATGAAGCATTTGCTTGGCGTTAAAGCCGAGGGCAGTAGTCTATTTGAAATCATTGGATCCATCGTGCAGCAGCTCGGTCATGTACATGGCTGGACGTTGCTGATCGGTGGTGCGGCCTTGCTGTTTTTGCTGTGGGTGCGGCGTTATTTAAAGCCGTTGCTGACCGGTGCGGGCTTGTCGGTGTTTGTGGCTGATGTGGTCAGTAAAGCCGCGCCCGTCTTGGCGATTGTGCTGACCTCACTGTGGGTCTGGTGGTTAGGTGTGGACAGTGGGGTCAAAATCGTCGGTACAGTCCCGAGTGGTTTGCCGCCACTGACTGTGCCGCAGTGGGATATGGCGCTGTGGCAGCAGTTATTCGTGCCAGCTTTGCTGATTGGGGTGGTGGGCTTTGTCGAGTCGGTGTCGGTCGGACAAACGTTGGCTGCGAAGCGCCGCCAGCGCATTGATCCGAATCAAGAGTTGATCGCGTTGGGGGCGAGTAATCTCTCATCGGGTCTGACGGGTGGCTTTCCGGTAACGGGTGGTTTTTCGCGTTCAGTGGTGAACTTCGATGCAGGCGCACAAACACCCGCTGCTGGTTTGTTTACTGCGATTGGTCTGGCCTTGGCGGCGTTATTTCTCACCCCTGCGCTGTACTATTTGCCGCAAGCAACCTTGGCGGCCACGATCATGGTCGCGGTATTGACGCTGGTGGATTTTAAAATTTTCCAGCGGACGTGGCGGTTTGCCAAAGCCGATTTTTGGGCGCTATTAGTCACTTTTGTATTGACCTTATGGCATGGCGTGGAGGTTGGTTTAGTGGCTGGCGTGCTGTTGTCGTTGGCGTTGTTTTTATACGCATCAAGTCGCCCGCATATTGCGATTGTGGGTTTGGTGGATGGCACCGAGCACTTTCGAAATGTCGAGCGGCATCAGGTCTTGACGCAGCAGACGGTACTCGGAATTCGGGTCGATGAGAGTTTATATTTTGCCAATGCACGTTATCTGGAGGATTTTATCAATCAAGCGGTGGCTGAGCATCAGCAAGTACGGCATTTGATTTTGCAGTGTTCGGCGATTAATCGTATTGATGCGAGTGCCTTAGAAAGCTTAGAGGCGATTCAGCATCGCTTAGCGGCTGCATCGATTGAACTGCATCTGTCTGAGGTCAAAGGCCCTGTGATGGATCAGTTGCAGCAGACTGAGTTTCTGCAACATCTGACGGGACAGGTATTTTTAACGCATTATCAAGCGGTACAGCAGCTCAGTCATCCTGAGCCAGAGTGGTCGATTTAATATTCAGTCCCATTGATTACATCAAAAAACGGCTGAATCACGAAGATTCAGCCGTTTTTTTGGGGCAAAACCTACGCCGCTTTTAGCTGGCGTTGACCATGGCTTCGACTTTGTCATGACAGGCGGTGAGTTCAGCCGGAACATGATCGCCGAGTTTGGCAAACAGCTCTTTATGGCTGTCTAACTCTTTGAGCCATTCGGCTTTGTCTTGGTAGGTGACTTGCTCAAACTGCTCACGGCTAAATTCTATACCGGTCCAGTTCAGTTGGTCATAGCTTGGCACCAGACCCGCAGGTGTGGCCGTTGCATCTGCACGACCTTCACAGCGCTCGATGATCCATTCCAGTACGCGCATGTTTTGACCAAAGCCTGGCCAAACAAACTTGCCGTTTTGGTCGCGGCGGAACCAGTTGACCTTGAAAATTTTAGGCAGTTGAGCACCTGACGCAGCAGTGGCGGTTTTCAGTTGCTCGCCCATGTTGAGCCAATGCTGGAAGTAGTCACCAACGTTGTAGCCGGTAAACGGCAACATGGCAAATGGATCACGGCGGACGATGCCTTGTTTGCCCACTGCGGCGGCTGTGGTTTCTGAGCCCATGGTGGCGGCTTTATAAACGCCATCGACCCAGTCGTAGGCCTCTGCGACCAGTGGCATGGTGTCGGCACGACGACCACCAAAAATAAATGCAGAAATCGGCACGCCAGCAGTATTTTCCCAATCGGGATCAATCGATGGGCACTGGCTAGCGGCAACGGTAAAGCGTGAGTTTGGATGCGCTGCTTTACGGCCACAATCAGGTGTCCAGTCTTGACCTGTCCAATCAATCAGATGCGCAGGCGCGTCTTTGGTCAGGCCTTCCCACCAGACATCGCCGTCATCGGTCAGTGCGACGTTGGTGAAGATGGTGTTTTTGTGCAAAGTCGCCAAGCAGTTTGGATTGGTTTCTTCTGAGGTGCCAGGGGCAACGCCAAAGAAGCCGGCCTCTGGATTGATCGCATATAAGCGACCATCAGCAGATGGTTTGATCCAAGAGATATCGTCACCAACAGTTTCGACTTTCCAGCCTTCATAGCCGGCGGGTGGAATCAGCATGGCGAAGTTGGTTTTGCCACAGGCCGACGGGAACGCAGCAGCGACGTAGTGTTTTTCACCGCGTGGATTGGTCACACCCAGAATCAGCATGTGTTCGGCCAGCCAGCCTTGATCACGACCCATGACTGAGGCGATGCGTAAGGCTAAGCATTTTTTACCGAGTAAGGCGTTGCCGCCGTAGCCTGAGCCATAGGACCAGATTTCGCGGGTTTCTGGATAATGCACGATGTATTTATTGTCGTTACAAGGCCATTTAACATCTTGATCACCGTCTGCCAATGGCGCACCGACAGAGTGAATACATGGCACATAGTCGCCATCATTGCCAAGCACGTCATATACAGCTTTGCCCATACGCGCCATGATGCGCATATTGACCACCACATACGGCGAGTCAGTCAGTTCAACGCCAATTTGTGCGATGGGGCTACCGAGTGGCCCCATCGAAAAGGGCACGACGTATAGGGTGCGACCCGCCATACAACCGTCAAACAAGCCATTTAAGGTGTTGCGCATGTCGGCTGGATCAGCCCAGTTATTGGTTGCGCCAGCCGCTTCTGGCGTCGCAGCACAGATATAGGTGCGATCTTCGACTCGCGCCACATCAGATGGGCTAGAGCAGGCTAGATAGGAGCCTGGACGCTTGGCTTCGTTCAATTTTTTCATCATACCCGCGCTGACCATGAGGTCGAGCAGGCGTTGATTCTCTTCTTCGCTACCGTCACACCATTCGATGCGAGCGGGTTTGGTTAAAGTGGCAATTTGTTCCACCCAAGCAATCAGCTTAGCGTGGCGAACGAAATCAGGAGCGTTCACTGGGGTCATGGTGAGGCCTATCGTTTTGACGGACGAAGCAGCCGACCGGATCACGGACGACCACTGGGAAAATTAGGCAAGCATTAAAGCATAAAAGATCAAAATATATAAGATGTGTATAGCAGGTATTTCGTGGCTAAATGATGAGGGGCAGAAAAATCATGAAATATTGAAGTTTTGCATACCTTATGATCGATGAGATCGGGTATGTTCTGCACGATAGTCATGCAGGTCGGACGAAGATGGATGCAAGCAGGCTTAGCCCAGATCAACCGAAGCAGGTGTCATTAATCCTCAATCGCCACGCTGGCCAGCAGATGCTAGACGGTGAGCAGTTGGTGACCCAGTTGACGGATTATTTTACACAGCAGGGTTGTGAGGTACACCTGTACCAGCCCGACGATGCCGACACGTTTGCACAGGCGATTGCTCAGGCCTTACAGCAGCACGCTGTGCAAGCAGAGATCGGGCAAGCAGGTGTCTTGGTGGCGGCGGGCGGTGATGGCACCTTGAATGCTGTGGCACATCGGCTGTGGCAAGCACAACAACATACGCCCGCTTTGCAAGCTGTGACACTGGGCATCATTCCTCTCGGCACGTTTAATTATGTGGCACGTGCTTTGCAGATACCGCTTGATCCGCTACAAGCCGCGGCGGTGATTGTGCAAGGTCAGCCACGGCGGATTCATATCGGTTGTGTCAATCAGTACATTTATTTGAATAATGCGGCCATTGGGTTATACCCGTCCTTAATCCAACAGCGTGAGCGCGATAACCAGCGCTTTGGGCGTTATCGTTGGGTTGCTGCGCTCTCAGGCTTGACTGTATTATTAAAACAGCATCATCGGCTCAAGCTACGCATGTTGGTCGATGGCCAGTCCACGGCGTTACTGACCCCGATGCTGTTTTTTGGTAATAACCAATTACAGTTAGCCGACTTTAACCTGAATATCGCGGATTGCGCCGCACAAGGGAAGTTAGCAGCTTTTGCGATGCAAAGGGTCAGCCGCTGGCAGATGTTAGGTCTATTGGCCAGTTTACAGATTGGTCGATTTGAGCAAGCTCCCGCCGTTCAATGCTATTGTGCAGATCGGATTCAGATCGATACAGGGACGCATCAGATGAAGCTTGCGATTGATGGCGAGGTGGTCACCGTCAACACGCCACTTAATTTTAGTGTTGCCAAACATGCCTTAAAGATTATGGTACCGCATGCTGCTGCATCTATCTGATCTACACTTTGGCACGGAACAGCCACGAGTCTGTCATGCTGTCCAACAGTTGTGTGAGCAATTGCAGCCTGAAGCAGTGGTGGTCAGTGGTGATTTAACCCAGCGGGCGCGGCAAGAGCAGTTTGCGGCGGCCAGCGTGTTTTTAAAGTCATTGAGTCGGCCATTGTTGGTCGTCGCTGGTAATCATGATATTCCGCTATTTCATTTGACCCGCCGTTTGTTGCAGCCGTATGCGTATTTTGAGCGTTACTTTGGCGATCTTGAGCCGATACTAGAGACTGCGCATTTTTATTTAATTGGGGTTAATTCAGTCACCCGGCATCACCACACGCAAGGCAGCATCTCCAATCTACAGATTTGGCAAGCAGGGGAACGATTGCGGCATGCGCCCGCCGACAAGGTCAAAATTATTGTTTCACATCAGCCATTTGCATCTAGTCAGCCAGAAGATCAAGCCGAAGCGCCACGCCTGATGCAGCGTGCGGTGCGACATTGGAGTCAGTTGGGTTTGGCAGGCTTGTTACATGGTCATCTGCATACGCCCGCTGTATTTGATCTGAATCAGCGTCACAGCTTAGGTCTGAATCGGCCGCTACTGGATATTCAGGCAGGCACAGCGATTTCGGTGCGCTTGCGGCAAGGATTCCCCAACTCTGTGAATCTGATTCATGCTGATTTACGGGTTGAGCGCTTTGATTTCGATGCGGCTACGGCACAGTTTCAGCCAGCACGACAACTATGGCCCCGCCAATGAGCCAGTTTGCCGGATTGATTGGCCAAAAAATAAACATTTTAAGCAGTTTTTTTTACAAACTCCCTTGAAGCCACATCTGATACCCCCACACAGATAGCAGTCGATTTTGGGTAGCATGCTGCTACCCCCATTTACTCAAAGGAGCGTAACGCATGAATATTCGTCCACTGCATGACCGTGTTGTCATTCGCCGCGTCGAAGAAGAAACCAAAACTGCGGGTGGCATCTTGCTACCGGGTTCGGCTGCCGAAAAACCATCGCAAGGTGAAGTGCTGGCGGTCGGTAACGGCCAGATCACCGACAGTGGTGTACGCACGTTAGACGTCAAAGTTGGCGACAAAGTACTCTTCGGTCAATACGCAGGCACCACCGTGAAAGTCGACGGTGAAGAGCTGCTGATCATGAAAGAATCTGATATTTTTGCGGTATTAGAAGCCTAATCAATCTTCTGTAATCGTATAACCCCACCGTGTTAGGAGCATTTCCATGTCTGCAAAAGACGTTAAGTTTGGTGATTCTGCCCGCGCAAAAATGATCGCTGGTGTCAATGTATTGGCCGATGCCGTTAAAGTCACCCTCGGGCCTAAAGGCCGTAACGTGGTGATCGACAAAGCATTTGGCTCACCACACATCACCAAAGATGGTGTGTCAGTGGCCAAAGAAATCAGCCTAAAAGACAAGTTTGAAAACATGGGCGCACAATTGGTGCGTGAAGTGGCTAGCAAAACTGCGGATATCGCAGGCGACGGCACTACCACCGCCACGGTACTCGCCCAAGCCATCTTGAACGAAGGCATGAAAGCGGTCGCAGCGGGCATGAACCCGATGGATCTTAAGCGCGGTATTGATAAAGCCGTGCGCGTGGCCGTGACCGAAATCAAAAATATTTCGACCCCAGCCAACGACACCAAAGCCATCGCCCAAGTCGGTTGTATCTCGGCCAACAGTGACCAAACCATCGGTGATTTGATCGCTGAAGCAATGGAAAAAGTGGGCAAAGAAGGCGTGATCACCGTCGAAGAGGGTTCAGGCTTTGAAGACACGCTGGACGTGGTTGAAGGCATGCAGTTTGATCGTGGCTATATCAGCCCGTATTTTGCCAATAAGCCAGACACCTTGACGGCTGAATTGGACAGCCCATTGATTTTGTTGGTTGATAAAAAAATCACCAATATCCGTGAACTGATCCCGACACTTGAAGCCGTTGCGAAATCAGGCAAGCCATTGTTGCTGATTGCAGAAGACATCGAAGGCGAAGCGTTGGCAACTCTGGTGGTCAACAACATGCGCGGTATCATCAAAGTCTGTGCCGTGAAAGCGCCTGGTTTTGGTGACCGTCGCAAAGCGATGCTGCAAGACATTGCCATCCTGACCGGCGCGACCGTGATCAGTGAAGAAGTCGGCATGAGCCTCGAAACGGCCACTCTACAAGACCTCGGCACAGCACGTAAAATCACTGTCGGCAAAGAAAACACCGTGATTGTCGATGGTGCGGGTCAAAAAGCTGAAATTGAATCTCGCGTCACCATGATCCGTAAACAGATCGAAGATTCGACCAGTGATTACGACCGTGAAAAACTGCAAGAGCGTGTGGCCAAACTGGCTGGCGGTGTTGCCGTGATCAAAGTCGGTGCAGCTACCGAAATCGAAATGAAAGAGAAGAAAGACCGTGTTGATGATGCGCTACATGCGACTCGTGCTGCGGTTGAAGAAGGCGTGGTTGCTGGTGGTGGTGTCGCACTGGTACGCGCACTGCAAGCCCTGACGGATTTGATTGGTGCAAACGAAGACCAAACTGCAGGGATTAATATTCTGCGTCGTGCGATGGAAGCGCCATTGCGCCAGATCGTCACTAACGCGGGTGAAGAAGCCTCTGTGGTGGTCAATGCCGTGAAGAATGGTACGGGCAACTATGGCTACAACGCTGCATCAGGTGAGTACGGCGATATGCTGGAAATGGGGATTCTTGACCCAGCTAAAGTGACTCGTTCAGCCCTCGAAAACGCGGCATCAGTCGCGGGTCTCATGCTGACCACTGAGTGCATGATCACTGACATCGCTGATGACAAA
>JBBKWW010000197.1:0-7233 GCA_037969155.1 Moraxellaceae bacterium | reverse complement strand
ACCCCATGCGCTGCCAACGCCGCCAAATGCGCCGCCGTCGGATAGCCTTTATGCTGGGCAAACCCATACTGCGGATGCTGCTGGTGTAGCTGCTCCAGCTGTCGATCACGGGTGACTTTGGCCAGAATACTCGCCGCGCTGATCGCAGGTTGCAACGCATCACCGCCGACAATCGCCTGACTACTGATCGGTAAATCAGGGCATTTATTGCCGTCGATCAAGGCATGTGTGGTCGCAATCGGTAGCGCCAGCACTGCCCGCCGCATCGCCAACAAGGTCGCTTGTAAAATATTATACTGATCGACCTCATCGTGGGTCGCTTCCGCAATCGCCCATGCCAGTGCATGCGTTTGAATCTGGGTAAATAACAGCTCGCGCTGCTTGGCACTGAGTTTTTTGGAGTCATTTAAGCCAGCAATCGGCTGCGCAGGATCGAGAATCACCGCCGCCGTCACGACTGACCCAGTCAGCGGCCCGCGCCCCGCTTCATCGACCCCCGCAATCCACAAACTCGGCACAACCGCTTGCAGTCGCTGCGGATCGACCATTGACACTGCCAGCACGCCGGGTGCCAGCGGGGTAGTCTGTTGTATCCAGTCCAGTTGCATCGTGCTAGTCCTGTGCCAAAAGCTGTAATACCGCAGCGGCGGCATTGGCCGATTCTGCACCCTGCAAATCAGTATGAATCTGATGCAGTTCACGCTGTTGATAGGTCATTAAGTCAGGATGTGCCAATAAATTACGCGCTGCGGCCACCACATGGGCTGGAATCGCGTCATTTTGGATTAACTCCGGCACAATCGAACGCCCCGCCAAAATATTCGGTAACGACACGTATTTAATTTTAACCAGATACTTGGCCAGCAAATAGGTCAGCCAATGCACCTGATAGACCACGATCATCGGCCGCGCCAGTAACAGCGCCTCTAAAGTCGCCGTGCCCGAGGCCAAAATCACCACATCAGCGGCCGCCATCACCTGCCGCCCGACCTGTCCACTGTCGTCTTGTGGCTTAATAATCCGCACCGCATGCCGCAGTGGCTCTGGCAAGGCATCGCGCAGTAGACGAATCTGGTGATCGCGTGCCAGATTGGCCGCCGGAATTAAAAAGCGCAGATCAGCATCATCATGATGTAACTGGCGCGCGACCTCCAGCAGCAGTGGGGTCAGTCGAGACACTTCACCAGCACGACTGCCCGGTAATAATGCCACCACGCGCCGCTCTGGGGTCATGCCAAACAGTTTTTTGCCGTATTCTGACCGATGATTCAGCGGCAGCTGCTTGGCCAGCGGATGGCCAACAAACACAGCATTCACGTTGTTTTTGTGATAAAAATCCACTTCAAACGGAAATAAGCACAGCACCAGATCAACTGCTGCACGAATCCCATGCACCCGTCCTTGTCGCCATGCCCACACCGATGGGCTGACGTATTGCACGGTGCGAATGCCCAGCGGCTTCAGCTTGGCCGACAGACGTAGATTAAAATCTGGTGCATCAATGCCGATAAACAGCTCAATCGGCTGCTCGCTGGTAAATTGCGCTAATAAGCCATCGCGAATCTGAAATAACTCGCGCAGGCGACCCAGCACCTCGACCAAACCCATCACCGACAGACGCTCCAGCGGATACAGACTGGTCAAACCGGCTGCCTGCATCTGCGGCCCACCAATCCCGACAAACTCAATATTTGGCTGTAGGCGGCGCATATCACGCATTAGATTCGCGCCCAAGGTGTCGCCAGATAACTCGCCGGCCACAATGCCCACACGTCGCGCTGCTCTCGTCATGAATCCTTTTCCCGTCAATTGGGTCGCGCCGATTCTAACACTACGCCTTCCATCTCCAGATCATCCGCTGACTGACAAGACGTATCAAAAGGTTTTTTTGTACACCAATCACTCAAAAAACCGAGCTTCTACGCCGTCACTCAGCGCAAACGATATTTTTCATCAGAAAACGACTTGCACCGATGCGCAGCAACCCCCACCATTAGCGTCTAGATTTTTAGATTAAGTAGTGAGTGAGCGTGCTGTGAACGCAGATCAGAATCCTTCGTTAGACCCTGTGGACGACATCAACATCGAGTCGATCCAAACTTTGATTACCCCTGCCCAACTCAAGGCTGAAATACCGCTGTCTACCGCAGCACAAGCCACTGTGCTGGCAGGTCGTCAAACCATACGCGATATTTTGGATGGCCGTGATAAGCGGCTCTTTGTGGTGATTGGTCCTTGCTCCATTCACGATACCAAAGCCGCCTTAGAATATGCCGCACGCTTAAAGCAGTTGCGTGAAAAAGTGCAAGATAGCCTGTACTTGATCATGCGCGTGTACTTTGAAAAGCCACGCACCACCGTCGGCTGGAAAGGCCTCATCAACGACCCCGATATGAACGACTCGTTTGATATCGAAAAAGGTCTGCACATGGGGCGGCGCTTACTGCTGGATCTGAACGAAATGGGCTTGCCGTGTGCGACTGAAGCACTCGACCCCAATTCACCGCAGTATCTACAAGACTTGATCAGTTGGTCAGCGATTGGCGCACGCACCACCGAAAGCCAAACCCACCGCGAGATGTCCTCAGGACTGTCCTCGCCAGTCGGTTTTAAAAATGGCACCGATGGCGGCATGACGGTCGCGGTGAATGCCATGCAAGCGGTACAACACGGCCACAGTTTCCTCGGCTTAAATGCCGATGGTCAGGTCGCGGTCATTCGCACCCAAGGCAACCCTTACGCGCATGTGGTACTGCGTGGCGGCAATGGCAAACCCAACTACGACGCGACCTCAGTGGCCGCGACTGAAGCGGTGCTGAGCAAGGCCAAAGTCAGTGGCAAAATCATGATTGATGCCAGCCATGCCAACAGCAACAAAGACCCGTACCTACAACCACTCGTGATGGAAAATGCGGCGCAACAAATCATCGAGGGCAATCAGTCCATCGTTGGCTTGATGGTCGAAAGCCACCTCAAAGGCGGACGGCAAGATACGCCTGCCAACCTCTCCGATCTGGTATATGGCCAATCGGTCACTGATGGCTGCATCGACTGGGAAACCACTGAGCAAAGCGTGCTTAAGCTGCATGACCTGCTCAAGGATGTACTGCCCTCACGCGGCGCATAAACGCTGACTTAACATCTACCCAGCCCTGTGCTGGGTATTTTTTTCAGTCTTGCCATGAATGGCTCACATCTGCTGAGTGCCTGATCGTGTAGGCTTGATCAACGCAGACCCGAATGGCTCAATTGGACAGGTCAAACAATGAACATGACACAGCCACGCCTTTATCGCCTGCTTTTGGCTGGTACGGTCATCCTCGGCTGTAACCCTCACCTACACGCCAAAACGCTCGAGTGGATAGACCCACAAATTCCCAGTGCGCTAGCGCCATTTGCTGGCCATGCCAGTGCCTTGGCCGCACTGGCCGACAATAATATTTTAATCTATCAGCATCCTCAGCAGGCCACCGCGACACCGACCGAACGTGGCGTTCGACGTTACCAAAACGTCAGTTTTAACACCAGCGCACTGGTGGTTTCTGCGACAGCGAGCGAGGTGCAACACCTGCTGAGTGACCCTCTGCACTATGTGGGTTTATTTCCGACGCTAACCGAAGCCAAGCTGCTCAGCACACAAGGCACTATCAGCCAAGTGCAATATCGCATGCAAGTCCCCGTGCCGATTCCACTACTCAGCTTCGATGAAAAAATAACCTTGCAGTATCAACTGTCTGCACAACGCCTGAGCACACTGATCATCGATTCGCCGATTCAATATGGCTTGGGACAATTTGAGTGGTTTGGCCTACCGAACGGTAAAACACTGGTCACACTGACCCAATGGGGCGATCTAAACGCACCGAAAGGTTTTATGATCACCACCTTGCTCAAAGCCATGCCTGAGGTAAAACTCGGCATCCCCAATGGTGTCGGTGCCTTTGTATTGGAATCGATTCGCCGCCGTTATGATCCTGATCCAGCACTCGGCACGCAGTATCCGCAACAGCAGATTATTCCTCAACACACGCTCTCGGCCACCCAAACCCAACAGATCAAACAACTGATTCAACGCTCTGGTGGACAATCCGTGGTGTTTGCGCACCCGCCAGTGTGGCTCAGAACGCCGAAGCGTGCTGAAAAATTATTTTTTTCGACCAGCTATGCACAGATCCATGCCAGCCCAAAGGCGATTTTTGACACATTGGCCGAGCCACATCGCTATCAACAACTGTTTCGCCAAATCAAAAAAATCGAACTCAAGCCCAATCCAGACGGCAGCACCGATGCCAATATTCGAGTCGGTTTAGGCTTAGGCGTGATCACCATCCCGTACCACATCAAGCTACGTACGCAACGACTGAGCGCCAATACAGCGATATATCAAGCCAATGGCGGTGACATTGAGTTCTTACATGGCAAACTCAGCGCACAGCCGTGGAATCAACAGTCGAGCTTGGTCGGCCTGACCTCAGGCGGCAAACTTGGCGACGACGCGCCATTTTTGCTGCGAATAGGCAAAGCGTTACCTTATGCAGATATGCTGCCGAGCATTGGCGCTGCGCCGATTTTTATTGAGCGTGCCACTCGTTATTTTCAGCAAGCCGCACCAAAAAATACGCCATAATCTGGCTTTAGTATTGAGTCGCTCACCATGTATACTTTGAACGCTCACTGCATCCTGAATCCACAACAGGTACATCCATTACTGGTGACGTCTGGTCAGCCGGATCTGGAAATATTGATTCAAATACGTGAGGAAGGCTTTCAAAACATTATCAATTTGGCCTTACAAGATGCGAGTCATGCACTGCCTCATGAAGACCGTATCGTGCTGCAACAAGGCATGGATTACTATCATTTGCCACTGCTGTGGGATCAGCCGAGTGTCAGTCAAGGATTGGTGATTTTAGAATTAGTACACCATCTGCGTGAACAACCGACGTGGCTGCATTGCAGCCTCAACAAACGAGTGGCTTGTGTGATCTATCTATATCGTCGTTATTATATGGGGATAGATCTGCCCACTGCACAGGCATTGCTAGAGCAGATCTGGCAGCCTGATCCGACGTGGACAGGCTGGATGTTTGCGGTCGAGCAGCAATTAAAGCTGCTGCGTCCACTTGATGCCATAGACTGATCGTACTGCGGGTTTTTAGCCTGTAAATGCTGGGCGCTGCAAGGCGGTTTGGTACTCTTGCGCCAAACGCTCAATCAACTGTGCCACTGGAATCACATCTTGAATCGACCCCACACCATGACCCGCACTCCATACATCGCGCCAGGCTTTGATATTTTTAATTTTGACGTCTTCCGCCGTGTATTGCTCAGGATCTAGACCCGCACGCACAATCGATGGTTTTAAATAATGTGCTGGTACACCCGAAAATAGCGGGCTCAGCACCACATCGCTGGCTTGGCTGTCGAGTAACACTTGCTTGTACTCATGTGAGGCCATCGACTCATCAGTCGCAATAAAGCGCGAACCAATATAAGCCATCTCTGCGCCCAAGACTTCAAGCGCACGCACGGTCTGACCGTGACTGACCGAGCCACCGACGATCAGCAAACCTTGCCAAAACTCTCGAATCTGCGGAATAAACGCAAACGGGTTCAGTTGCCCTGTATGCCCGCCCGCCCCACCGCAGACCAAAATCAAACCATCGACTTTGGCCTGTGCGGCCTTCACTGCATGCCGAATCGACACCACATCGTGAATCACCTTGCCCCCCCATGCGTGCGCACGCTGCACGGCTTCAGTGGGATCACCCACCGAGGTGATGAGTACGGGGACTTTGAACTCTTCCGCGAGCGCCAATTCCTCAGCTTTACGGTCGTTCATCTTATCCAGCAAAATCACATTCATGGCATAGGGCGCCGCGTCTGGATGACTTTTTTGAAAGATCTGCATCTGGCTCAGCCACTCGCGTAGATCATCGAGTGTTCTGGCATTGGCGGCTGGAAATGAACCGACCACACCCGCTTGGCAGCAGGCTTGTACCAACTCTAAACCGGACACTAAGAACATCGGCGCGGCAATCACTGGCAAGCGTAAATTTTGCCCAAAAATACTATTCACAGACATAGACTCATTCCCATTTCAAAAAAACATTACGCTATGCTGCGTGAATTACGCGGTCTGTACAAGTGTATCTGCGTAGCCAAAGCAGCCGACATACCGCCTGAAATTCAGCACGAGTTAAGCGTTAATCCTCACCAAATTTTGCACTGATTGCTGATAGTGCACTCCGCGCCACAGCCAATGCAGCGTCGCCTGCGTAAACACCGCACCGTCAAACCACAACCACACGCCCTCCATCATGTCAGGCCAATCCGCCCACGTGATCGCACGCTGTTGTACCATGACAGCCAGCAAGGCCGCCAAAATCGTATCGTGGCTCACCGCCAAATGAATCGTGTCTGGCGCAGCAGCAGTCGTCGATACAGATTGCTGGTGTAGCAGTTGCAAAATATCTCGCACCCCATGCTGCGGTACTTTCATACCGGGCACCTCTTCCCGCAAAAATGCATTGATAAACTTTAAAGATCCGTACTGGCGAAATAATGGCCCAGCTTGCTGCACATCATGTACAAAACCACCGGGCTCAACCAACAACAGATGCGAATCAACCGGCGGGACTGCTTGCGAGTGCACCCCCAACACCTCAGCTTGTCCAGTCAACATCAGACTCGCGGTATCCAGACAGCGTTGAATCGGGCTACTGACACAAGTCAAAATACGCCGCCCTGTCTGCTCGACCAAATACCGCCCCCAAGCTTGCGCCAACTGCCGCCCCTGCTCAGTCAGTGGCAGTGCATAGCTGGCAAAGCCTTGGCCACTGACCTGCTCACGGATCGAATGACGGGTCAGCAAGATCAAAGGCTGCCGAATCTCGGCAATCTGTTCAAGGCTGGCCGACATCGTGGTGGGCAATCCCATCAACAGCAAATCCGACATGCAATCTCCAAAAATCTTGATCCAAAACGCTGAATAAGCGCAGCTTCAGACCCATTTAAACCACTATCGGCAGCAAGATCAACAGCACAATCATGCAATCTTGAGCAGTCATCTGGTCATGCTTGCTTACCCAAAACAATAAATACAAAAAACAGTATTGTAATTTAGCAATCTCTCAGACAAACTGAAACCGAACTCTTTTTTGTACTATACAAAATGACCCACAGTAGCTCCGCACGCTCGGCTGAACAATCGCCCCTTAAACACATCTGTAT